>JAFUBJ010000223.1 GCA_017460265.1 Atopobiaceae bacterium
AAATAATAGGTATTTGTAATCCTTTCTCTGGCATCAGACAATAGAGCCAACGACCAACGGAGAAAGGAAACGCCATGCAGGACGCACCGCTTCAGCTTACGCAGGACTGGGACAAGGTCTTCCCCAAGAGCGACCTCGTTGACCACGAGAAGGTCACCTTCCATAACCGCTATGGCATCACGCTGGCGGCCGACCTCTACAAACCCAAGGGTGCCACGGGCAAGCTGGCGGCCATCGCCGTGAGCGGCCCGTTTGGCGCCGTCAAGGAGCAGAGCTCGGGCCTGTACGCGCAGACCATGGCCGAGCGCGGCTTCCTTACCATTGCGTTTGACCCGTCGTTCACGGGCGAGAGTGGCGGCGAGCCGCGCCGCATGGCCTCGCCCGACATCAACACCGAGGACTTCTGCGCCGCGGTTGACTACCTCAGCTGCCGCGACGACGTGGATGCCGAGCGCATTGGCATCATCGGCATCTGCGGTTGGGGCGGCATGGCCATCAACGCCGCCGCGCTCGACCCGCGCATCAAGGCGACCGTGGCCTCCACCATGTACGACATGAGCCGCATCGCACGCGAGGGCTACTATGGCGCGGCCGACAGCAAGGAGGCTCGCGACGAGCAGCGTGCTGCGTGGGCGGCTCAGCGCACGGCTGACTACGCATCGGGCACCTACGTGCGCGCCGGCGGCGTGGTTGACCCGCTGCCCGAGGACGCCCCGCAGTTCGTCAAGGACTACTACGCCTACTACAAGACCCCGCGCGGCTACCACGAGCGTTCCGGCAACTCCAACGACGGATGGAACGTGACGGGCACCATCTCCTTCGTCAACCAGCCGCTGCTTTCCATGGCGGGCGAGATTGACAACCCCGTGCTTGTCATCCATGGCGAGAATGCCCACTCCCGCTACTTCAGCGAGGGTGCGTTTGCCCTGCTCAAGGGCAAGAACAAGGAGCTCATGATCATCCCGGGCGCCAACCACTGCGACCTCTATGACGGCGGCGAGGGCGACTTCATTCCCTTCGACAAGCTGCAGTCCTTCTTTGAGAAGAACTTGGCGTAACGTCAGCCCCTTCCGACGTTACGTTTGAGTCGCCGGCCTCGATGCACCCTTTTGCATCGAGGCCGGCTTTTTCAATTCACGCGGTCTGTCCGGTGGCCTGCTGGCGTGCTAGGCAAGGAACATGAAGTCCTGCAAGACATGCATGGCGTAAGACGTCAGGATGTTCTTGGTGCGCATATACAGGAACAGGTCGAAGATCGAGCCCAAGCCTTGGATGAGCAGGATCTGCACGATGGCGCCGTTATAGGCGCGGTAGTGCGCCATGCCAAAGACGAAGAGAGTGACGGTGATAGCGATCACGATGCCCATCTTTCGGTTACCCGTACGCTGAAACGCGAGGATGAGCACGCCCAAGAAGATGTTGAGCTTGACCATCTCCTCGCCAAAGAGCTGAAGGGCCATATAGCCATAGAACGCCGCGTCGTGGGTCTCGTTGACCACCGCATTGCCCTGCGCCCCAAGACCTGCCTTTACCAGTACCATGCCGACGCCAAGACCATATGCGATGGTGAGGACGAGCATGACGATTATCAGCGGGAGGTCGCCAAGGCGCGGCTTTTTGATGATGGTGAAGATGTTGCCGCGCGCGACGATGAGATAGGGCATGAGGGTG
>JAFUBJ010000224.1 GCA_017460265.1 Atopobiaceae bacterium
ACGAAAAGTCCGGCCCCGTCGAAGCGGCACGGGCTTACGGCAACCACTTCTGACGACAACGGTCCTCCCTGCGAAGGAGGACCGTTTTCTTTGGGGGATGCGGGCGCCATTTATGGCGCCCCTACGGATCGAATAATCCCAGAACAAATATGGATAATCATGGAACCATATGCAAAGGGGGCGCGTCAAAGAACCAACAACGGAATTTGAAGGAGGGGTTAAGATGAAGAAGAGGATCCTGCTGATCGTTGCGCTGGGTCTGGTGGCGGCGATGGCCTCGGGCTGTGCGCTGATGGACCTTCTGACGATGATGAACGAGACGGCCCGGCTGGAGGTGCCGGTGATCGCGGACGACGACAACGGCGTTCTGACCACCCAGCTGCCGCTGGCCACGTCCATGCCGATGCCCGTGATCGAGACGGAGGAGGACGTCGCCTATGAATTCGCGGCAAACGCACCTATGATGGGCGTGGCGCTCTCGAGGTTGAGTAAGTCTAACTGAGCAATTGTACGTTACGGGGACACGGCTGAGAGGGCAGTATTAAGAGAAGAACGTAGACATGCTGCAAGAAGAACGTAGACATGCTGCATTTAGTGCGAAAAAGTTTTGATATCAGAAGATGGATACGTTTGAAAATGCCCAGCTAAAGGCGGATAAGACGTGATATCGATTCTTTATAACATCAAAACTTTCACGCACTATTCGTGAAGTACCACACGCGTTACCCCGGCGGCTACGATGCTCTCCTCTGCAACGTTGCCCTCGCACAGTACGTAGGCACGTGGTATGTCATACTTGACCGAGCGGAGCAGGTTGTTGAGGGCTACGTGACGACGGTAGGCCTTGCCCGACTTCACCTCGATGGGAAGTCATATCAATGGGTAGTTTTATAATGCGACAAGGGGGCATGTTGGAATTATGCACTTCGGGTTTTCGTACATAGGACTCATTTGGCTGATCATGCTGCTTGTTCCAAATTTCATTTGGACGAAGAATAAGCCACAAGATTATGAATACTATGCAGTCAACGAAAATAAAGTACTGCTTGCCCTGGAGAGGGTCGGGCAGTTCATTGTTACTCCTGCGGCACTCGTCTTCTCCGACTTCAACTTCAAGGGCTGGAACTTCTGGGTAGTGCTGCTGCTTGTATCGTTTTTCTGCATGGTTCTCTACGAGGTCTTTTGGATCCGATACTTCAAGAGCGAAAAGACCATGCAGGATTTCTATCGGGGCATTCTGGGAGTCCCTGTGGCCGGAGCCACGCTTCCCGTCATCGCATTCTTCTTGCTTGGAGTGTATGGCGGGAACTCACTGATGACCATTGGTTCCATAATCCTCGGAATAGGCCATATCGGCATTCACTTGCAGCACCGAAGCGAAGCGTATGGGCCAAAGCAGCGGAAGCAGAAGAAGCTGCCGGTACGAATCGCTCTCGGCGCGGCAAAGGCCGTGGCGATCTTGACTGCTGTGGCCGTGGTTGGCGGGTTCACCTTCTTGGTTGCAGGCAGAAACATCAATCAGCTCAAGCACTTCGTTCGCTACAAGGATGGCGTAAACGAGCAGCTTTATGTCAGACTTACCGACCAAGAGGAGTACATTACGAGGGCGGGGGAGAGCGTCAACACCCCTGTGATCATCTCGCTCCATGGTGGACCGGGATCACCCACGTCGTATGTCGACCATTGCTGGCAAGACTACCTGACCGATGAGTACACGGTCGTTTGCTGGGCCGAGAGGGGGTGTGGCAGGTCCTACTACCTCAATGCTGCCGTCGATCCAAACAACGAGACGTTGTCTTTCGATGCCCAGTTGGCCGATTTGGACGCGCTCGTTGACTACCTGCGTGACCGGTTCTCTCAGGAACAGGTGATCATCATCGGCCACTCGTACGGGACAATTCTTGGAAGCAGGTATGTGCTGGCCCATCCGGAAAAGGTGTCGGCATATATAGGAATCGGCCAGTGTGTCAACAATCGGAATTACGCCAATGAGACCTACGCATACGAGGATGCGCTCTCTATTGCGCGTGCTAGCGGTGACGATACGACCGAAATGGAAGCATCCTACGAGAAGTTCATTGCCGACATGAGCCTGGCGAACCTGATGGCGCTGAGGGCAAAGCTCGAACCGTATCATCCGCTGGAGATAACAGAAGACGTCTCGACCATGGCGGCGCTTACCAGTCCCATCCTCGGCGTTGATGATATGAGTTGGTACCTCTTTCAACTGGGTGCCTTGATGGATGAAGCAAGAATGGAGCGTTACGAAGAACTGGTCGAAGAACCGCTTTCCGATTTCACGAACGATTTCAACGCGCTCGAATACCACGACGCCTATCAGATGCCGGTGATGCTTATATCGGGCTCCTGCGACTGGATCTGTCCCGTCGGGCTCGTGGAGGAGTACATGAGCGTGATGACTGCCCCGAGAAAGGAACTACGCCTGATCGAGGGCTGCGGCCACGCTCCGCAGGGACAGTTGCCTGAAGCTTTCTGCCAGGAAATAAAGGAATTCCTCGGCGCCTAAGGCCAGGAGATGAGGCAACAAGCGCGACCCGAATGAGACAAAAGAAGCCCGGCGCAGAGGGGTTTCCCTTTGCGTCGGGCTTGCCAGGCTGCAGGCTAGAGGGTTAGTCCAGGTCCTCGCAGTTGCTCTTGTAGGCCCTCTGCAGGTAATCCGACCTCAGAAACGAAGAGAACTCAAACGGAAGGATTCGTTACCAAAACCGCAGGTAGACTAGGCTTTATGGCACTGATCATGGAGAAGAGGATGACGGGGGCCATGATGCCGGTCAGTATGCCAAGGGTGACGGACTGCACGGGCTTGGCGACATCGTTCACGATGAAGGTGCGGATGCCGTCAGGCAACTGGAGGCACAGCAGCCCGCCGACCAGTCCGAGGATGGTTGCGTACAGCATGGGGGAGCGATGCGTCTTGGCTTCGGCGCGCGGGCTGATAACGGTGACGATATTGCGGCCACCAACGTAGACGTGGGCGGTCGTAACGGCTCGGCTCCGCAAAAGGGGATTGAGCTCCTGCAGGACCGACCGAGTGACGTCAATTTTGCCGGTCTCGTTGACTAGGGGGCCGAGTCGCTCGCCATACATGTCCAGCCTCAGCTCGATCATCCCATGGTGCTTGTAGAGGTAGTACGTGAGCTCCGCGTCTTCGCCCAAGCCCTCGCGATAGAAGCCTAGGACGTCGGTCACGCGCTCCAGATAGACGTCGGCGTCTTCTTTGGAGAACCGATTCTCCTCCAAAAGGGCGCGACAGTCACAGAGTATCTCGTCAATGAAGCCGTCGTTCAGGCATCCGCTCTTCCTGGTGCTTCTCACAGGTGCTCCTTGCTATGTTGATCGCGTTTTGGTTCGTCCCATGGAGACTCTACCTCTATTTTAGGGGTTGTCAGTTGTGTCAATGCGCCGCGGCAGGTGGGTGTCGTTTCTGTGCGTGTCCGACTTCGTTCGGGCATCTACAATGGCTCCTGTTGTGAGTCAGGCATTGCAATAAGGGATTGAATTATGAGGGAACTGTACCTTTCGGATAGGTATTACTACTACTGGGTTGTCCCCGGAGGCCTTGCGCCAATCGTGGAGTGGGAGGTCGTCCTCTCGCAAGACGTTGACGAGGCTGCGCTCAGACGCGCTCTTGGGACTGCCTCTTGGGACTGCCATGCGTACCCACACGAACTTCAGGACGCATCCCGTCATCGTGGACGGCCGCCCGCAGCACGTGCTTCTCGGCGTCGAGGACGTGCCCCTCTTTGGTGACTACGAAACCGTCAGGAGCATGGGTACTGCCGACACCTACGGATACCTTTTCTACGTCGCCTGGCGAGGCAGACGGGTCTCGTTGCGCTACTTCCACAGCATCGCGGACGGGCGTGGCGGCCTTGCGTTCATGTGCACGCTGCTGCGCTGCTACTTGAATGAGGCAGGGCGCATCGACATCGACCTGCCCGTCCCGGACAGCTCTGATACCTGGCCGGTCTTCGAGCACATCCTTATGAGCATGGAGGGCGTGCCGCCGCTGGGCAAGTTCGACCCCAAGCAGCATGACGTCTTCAGCATGCCGGTGGAGTGCTATCCTCGCGAAGATACCGTGCAGCGCATGCTCGAGGTCGATATCCCCCTGGAGCCGCTTCTTGCCCTGTCCAAACAGAGCGAGAGCTCTATCGTTCCCATGCTGCAGGCGATGATCGGCCGTGCCCTGCGTACGACCTTCGACGTGGGTGATCGAACCATCGTCGCGTACACGTCCATCGACACACGGCGCGTGTTTGGCCTCGAGTCGGGCGGCAATGCGGCGACGCACTTCCTGGTTCCGTATGTGGCAAAGCTGGATCGCTGTGACCTCCCCAAGCGCGCGATGGTGCTGCGCGGGGCGCTTGACCTGCAGACGTTGCCGGAGAACCTTGCCACGGAGATAGCGCACAACATGGCTGGCGTGGTCAAGGGCGAGAAGACGCCCTATCCCATCGAGGCCATCACCGCAGCCGTGGAGGCCTCGGTGCTCGAGGACAGCAACTCCAGCTATACCTACGCCATCTCCTATCCGGGCAAGGTCAGCCTGCCCGCCGAGGTCGAGCCCTACGTAGACGAGGTACGCACCAGCGTGAGTGCCTACACGCTGCCGTTCTCGATTGAGGCATGCGAGTACAGGGGAACCATCCGCATGGTGTTCACCCAGAACTTCGCGGATGACGGACCCGTGCGCGCCATCGCGCAGGAGATCGCGCACATGGTGCCTGGCACCACGTTCGTCGACAGGGGAGAGCGCTTCTACGACAAGCTGCGCCTGGAGAGCCTTGAGCATATCACGTCTTGACGATGGCGACATGAGATCCCGGGGAGCAGGCGCGCCGGGATCTCATGCATCCCCGAGGACTGTCCTGTGCGTATTCTACAGCACTCTCGCAAGCGTTAAAGATACGCAGGATAATAGACATGTGATAACTTTTTTCAAATTGTATTAACTGCATCTTTCACGCTGCTTGCCGGTCTGACACTTAGGACGTCGACGGCGTCGGCGTTGATAACCTCAA
>JAFUBJ010000225.1 GCA_017460265.1 Atopobiaceae bacterium
TAAGCAATTGGGTCGATTTGCCATGGTGCTACGCGACAGCGGAACGGGGACCCTCATGAATCTCAACGAGTTGACAGAAGCGCACAAGGCCAAGGTTATGGCGGTGAAGACCCCCGAGGAACTGCTCGCGCTCGCAAAGGATGAGGGCTACGAGCTCTCCGACGATGAGCTCGATGGCGTAACCGGCGGATGGGAGCTTCCTTGCGTTGACGACGTTCCCGGGTGCGGCAGCTTCACCAGCGAGTAGGGCTCAAGGGCGGACGGGAGAGGACCGGCCATGACGCCTGCACCAAAGGCCGCAGTCGCGTCCGGGGCCTTTCTCGAGGAGAAGTAAGTGAAAAGAAGCACCGACCTACGCAATGAAGCTCCCTCATCCATAAGGAAAACGGATGAGAGGCTCCATTGCGTAGCACTCATATTTGTCCAGACAATTAGCCTTCCTCAGCTGCCTTGCTACAGCTGGGGACATACGTCCACGAGAGCTCTGCGCCCGCACCTGCGATGGCGTCGAGATCCTCGTCTGTCAACTCAATGCCTTCCTGCTTTGCCAGCTTGAGAATGTCCTCAGCCGTCTCGCATTTTGCAAGCATCTCCCTCAGCCTGGGATCGATGTCTTCGAAGTTCTTGACTGTATCGAAGTTCGTGGCGCCTGCCTCCATAGATAGCTGGAACCTTAGCCTCTCAATCTTACATCCTTGATATAGACTCTCGAAGGGTCATCCATGTAAATACAAACTGTTTTTGCAGCGCATATATGGAGGCATTGATGGCAAAGCAAATAGAAAGCACGACCACGAAAGGGCAATCGGACACGCAGACTGCAGACGATGCAGCCTGGCACCAGTCGCGATACAACATCTTTGCGCGGATTCCCGGGAAGAAGACCTATGCGGTAGTAAACCTCTTCACAGGCTCGTGCGTGGAGCTCTCCTTGGCAGAGCTCTACCTCCTAAGCGTTGCAGAGGACCTGAATGCGAACCACCCCATCCTGCAACGCTTCGCGCGCGCAGGGCTGGTGTGCAAATACGACGAGCTCGCGTTTCTCGAGTCGCTGACTCGCAGCACCTGCTCCATGGGCAGGAAGATCAGCCTCGTCATATGCCCCACCCTGTCGTGCAACTTCGACTGCCCCTACTGCTTCGAGCACCACGGCAGGGGCAGGATGTCACAGGAGGTGCAAGACGATGTGGTTTCTCTCGCCGAGCGCATGCTTGAGGCGTCCGAGGCAGATGAGCTGCACGTCACGTGGTTCGGTGGGGAACCCCTTTTGGCGCACCACATCGTCGCATCGCTGAGCGAAAGGCTTATATCGCTCGCCTCTGCATACGGGGCACACTACGATGCATCCATCTTCACCAACGCATATCTGCTGACTCAGGAAATCACAGACATGCTTGCGGCAAGCAGGATATCGCGTGCTCAGGTCACCATCGATGGGATTGGGGACGCTCATGACAGGCTCCGGCCCCTCGCAGGCGGAGGGCCTACCTTTGACCGGATCGTCAACAACCTGCGTTCCATCCACATCCCCTTCAAGGTGATGCTTCGACAGAACGTCAACGCAGGAAGCGCAAGCACGATGGCGGAGGTGCGCGCGTTCGCGGAAGAGCTCGCTCGGGAATCGGGCAACGACATCGTCTACCATCCCGTCACGATGGTCGGCTCTGCGGCGCCCGAAAGGGAGTCAAACGCTCCTCGGGTGGTCGAGGGAAGCGATGCGGTCCAGCTTGGAATCACCGAGCTCCTTCGAAACTATAGGGCCGCACGGGCCTTCCACTGCGAGGCGCAGTCCCTTGGAGCGGTCTGCATAGACGACGAAGGCAGGCTGATCAAGTGCTGGGAAGGCGCTGCGAACTCCGAGCTCGCCTTTGGGACCGCGCACGATTGGGACCCGGCAAATCCACTGGCAACTGCAACCGACCCTGACAAGCTCACCATGTACCTCAATTCGGCCGTATCGACCGCTGACGAGGAGTGCCGCTCATGCATGTGGCTGCCGGTGTGCGCAGGAGGCTGCCCACAGAAGGCCCTCTTCGACAAGCGCGAGTGCGTGCCGTACAAGGACGATCCCGAGGCATGCGCATTGGCGCTGTATAACCACCTAACCAGCAAACGATAAGGTCCGGACACGGCACATGCGCCGCCGCGAACCCCTGTTTGCCTCTTAACAAGAAAGATCACGGGGACCTTGTAGCCTTCGAGGAGAGCGCTGTCACAACCGACTGGAACGTTCCGAGAGCGCTCCCTGCCTGATCCCGCAAAGCGTCACGAGGGTGACGTGTGTTGCGCTTGTCGTGCTCGAAATACTCTGACACCTACGCCTCAAACGGGTGGAACGTGGACACCATCTTGTCGTAGGTGTAGAAGCCCTCAAAGCCTAGGCTGGCAAGGTAGCGCTGGAAATGTCGCAAGTAGGCACCGAGATGCTCCGGCTTGTGGCTGTCAGAGCCCAACGTGATAATGGTGCCGCCTAGGTCGCGATACAGGCGCAGAATCTCCTCCGCAGGCTGGCTGTCTTTCAGGCCGTAGCGCACGCTCGACGTGTTGAGTTCGATGCCCTTACCCACCTTGACGACGTGCTCTAGCGTAGCCGCCACCAGGTCGCGGTTTGCCGGGAAGTTGAGGATGCCCGCCGGGTCGTAGCGCTTGATGAGGTCGAGGTGCGCGAGCACGCTCCAATGCTCAAACGTGGTGGTCACGTCATACAGTTCCTGGTAGTAGGCGCGGTTGTACTCTTCCTGGCTTCGCCCCTGCTGGAACTCACCCGTCCAGAACTCGAGGTCGCCCACCTGGTGGATGGAGAGCAGCGTGAAGTCCAGATGGTTGCCCCACTTCTCCCACAGCGCGTTGAACTGCGGGATCGTATGCGTCTGCACGCCAAACTCAAGGCCGCACTTCACCGTGAGGCGGCCAGCCCACTCGTCGCGCAGCGCCTCGATGCAGGGGAAGTAGGCATCGTAGTCAACGTTCACCACGCGCTGGCCATCGGCAACCTTGGCCGTCAGTGCCTGGTCCCAGTCGGGCTTGATGCCATAGTCCACGTGGTCGGTGAAGCAGATCTCGTCCAGATTTTGCTTCCACGCGTCCTCGCACACCTGCGCAGGGATGTACCAAGAGTCGTCCGAGAACATGCAGTGAACGTGATAGTCGGCAAGCATGACGCTTCCTCTCTCTTCAGTCTGGTTACTAGTCTACCTGTCCGCAGGCTCCCAAAGCTCGTAGCGATCGGTATCGGCCTCCGTGATCTGACGCAGCACGCGGCAGGGGTTGCCCACGGCCACCACGCCCGAGGGGATGTCCTTGGTGACGACGCTCCCCGCCCCGATCACCACGTTGCTGCCGATGGTGACGCCCGGGCACACCATCACACCCATGCCAAACCACACGTTGTCCCCCACCGTAATGGGCAGCGCGTACTCAAGGCCCTGGTTGCGACGCTCAGTGTCGAAGGGATGGCCAGCCGTAGAGAACACGCAGTTGGGGGCGATGTACACGTCGTGGCCAAACGTGACCGGCGCACCATCCAGAATGACGAGCCCGTGGTTAGCATAGAAGCCTTCGCCCAGATGGATGTTGGCGCCATAGTCGCACCAGAACGGCGAGACCGCCGTGGCATACGTGCCCATCGATCCCACAATCTGGCGGAGTGCCTCCATCCGTCCCGCACGGTCGGTCGGGCGCATCTGGTTGTAGTCGTAACAGAGCTCCTTGCACTCGTCGAGCGCCTCGAGCACCTGAGGGTCAAAGTTGGCGTCATAGAGCTTGCCCCCGGTCCGGGCGATCATCTGCGCCACGCGCATGCGCTTCTCACTTGCCATGCCTGTCCTCTCGACTGACTTTTTATCTAGAGTAACCCAAATAACGTCGCCGAAATGGACGCTCCCACAAACCGCTTCTCCACACAGATGTGCCGATGGCAGTTCATCCCTGTCATGTCGCAGGCAATCCACCTACAGTCACCTGCTCTTATGCGTTACGCTAGAGACAAATATGGGCGATATATCCGTTTGGAGGCGACTCATGGCACTCGGCATCAAGGCAATCCTTCTCGACATTGACGGCACACTCACCAACGACGACAAGGTCATCACCCCACGCACGCAACAAGCGCTTCTCAAGTGCCAAGAGAAGGGCGTCATCCTGGTCTTGGCATCGGGACGCACCGCAAACGGACTCTCGCGCTACGCGGCAGACCTCGACCTTGCCCACCACAACGGCGTCCTCGTGTGCTACAACGGCGCAAAGTCGCTTAACTGCCAGACGGGTCAGGTCTATTTCGAGCAGTCCATGACCGTCGAGCAGGGCGCTCGCGTCCTCGAGCACATGAAGAACTTCAACGTGGCGCCTGTCATCGACCATGGTCAGTACATGTATGTGAATAACTGCTTCTTCACTATCGAGCGGGACGGCAAGCCTTGGTACATCCTTGAGTACGAAGCCCATTCCAACAACTACAAGCTCTGCGAGAAGCATGACCTTGCCGCCTTTGTGGACTGGCGCATCAACAAGATCTTGAACGCAGGCCAGCCCGAATACCTCCAGAAGGTCTGGCAAGACATGGCCGCCCCCTTTGAGGGAGAGCTCTCGTCCATGTTCACGGCACCCCACTACTTTGAGTTCACGCCGCTTGGCGTAGACAAGGTACGCGCTCTCAAGGACACCTTTGCCGATCTGGGCATCTCTCCCGACGAGGTCATGAGCTTTGGCGACGCGCAGAACGACCTCACCATGATCAAGTGGGCAAAGGTGGGCGTTGCCATGGGCAACGCGGTCGACGAGGTCAAGGCAGAGGCAGACTACGTCACTAGCTCCAACAACGAAGACGGCATTGCCGATGCACTGGAGGCATTGGTTCCCGAGCTCCTGGCGTAAGGACGACTACGGGTTAGCCAAGCGCGGGCGTCAACAACACATCGACATCGGCGTTGGGGCCGTCCAGCCCCCATGCCGCGACGCAGTCTATATGTGGTATGTGCCAGAAGCGCGTTGCAAGCGTGCGCACATACCCAAAGGCATGGTCATCGAGTGCCTCGACCTCTGCACCTCCTGCCGTGGTCACAAACGTCAGCCGCTCGATGTGGCAAAGGCTCACGTAGGCACCATTGTCGTCGATGTCAAACGTCACACCCTGGCTGCAAACCAGCTCAAGGTACGCGTGGAGCTTGGCGAGAATGCCGTAGTTCCAAAAGGGGGCGGCTATCAGAACCTCGTCTGCCCTGGCAAATTCCTGGGCATAGCCAAACATTGGATGGCTGTAGTCCTTTGATGCCACGGCTGCCGCATAGTCATCGATACCGTTTGGGTCAGAGGCGTCAAGCGGAAAGACGTTCTCGTCACGCAGCCTCAGCTCCTTGACCTCTCCCTCATAGCCTCGCTGCTCGAGCCACATGCGCGCCAGTCGCTCCGACTGGGAATCCTTACGCGAGCATGCGTTCACAAAAAGAAGCGACATAATGACTCCCATCTTGCATGTCGTATTGCATGCGTCCGCAACTAAATAGGACGGCCGCAGTCACCATCCTGCTACAGTATCTTACGAAGAGTTTCACCGGTCAGCTTAATTCGGCAAACAAGGGACATGGCGCGTGAGAAAGCTGTTCACATACCTGAGGGACTACCTCAAAGAAAGCATTCTTGCCCCGCTCTTTAAGCTTGCGGAGTCCCTCATGGACCTGCTGGTTCCGCTCGTTGTTGCCTCCATTATCAACCGGGGCATCGCAGCGGGAAACAGCCAGCTCATCACTTGGTACTTCCTGCTGCTCATTGCGCTGGCGGCTCTGGGAATGGCCTTCTCCTTCACGGCCCAGTGGATGGCGGCAAAGGCCAGCGTTGGTTTCTCGACCAAGCTTAGGCAGGCGCTCTTCGACCACATCCAACAGCTTACGTATCGCGAGCTGGACACCTTGGGCACCGACACGCTCATCACCCGCATGACAAGCGACATCAACCAGGTCCAAAACGGTCTCAATCTGGCGCTGCGCCTGCTGTTGCGCAGCCCCTTCATAGTCTTTGGCGCCATGATCATGGCCTTTACCATCGACATTCCCTCTGCGCTTGTCTTTGCCGTTGCTATTCCGCTCTTGAGCGTCGTGGTCTTTGGAATCATGATGCTGAGCATCCCCCTCTTCTCGCAGGTGCAGGCACGCCTCGACCAGCTGCTTGGCATGACGCGCGAAAACCTCACCGGCGTGCGCGTCATTCGCGCCTTCTGCAAGGAAGAGCAGGAGATCGAGGAGTTTGACCGCCGCAATGCGCTGCTGACCACCATGAACGAACGCGTTGGGCGCATGAGCGCACTCATGAACCCCGCAACGTTTCTTATCATCAACGTGGCGACCATCGTCCTCATCAACCAAGGGGCACTGCGCGTCGAGCTTGGTGCCATCCAGCAAGGAGACGTTGTCGCGCTCTATAACTACATGGCGCAGATCGTGGTCGAGCTGGTAAAGCTTGCCTCGCTCATCATCACCCTCAACCGGTCCCTCGCCTGCGCGCAACGCGTCCAGGACGTGCTGGACGTCGAACCATCCATGACCTACCCCCAAGAGCTTCCCCATCCCCTGCCCGCAAACGATGAGGCCGCGTCTTTCGACCACGTGTCGTTTGCCTATGCCTCCTCTGGCGATGACGTGCTGGACGACATAGACTTCACCGTACGTAAGGGCGAGACCGTCGGCATCATTGGCGGAACCGGCAGCGGCAAGACTTCTGTAGTTCAGCTCATCCCACGCTTCTACGACGTGACAAGTGGCACGGTAAGGGTCGCAGGCGTTGACGTGCGAGACTACCCCGAAGGCGAGCTCATCAAGCGGATCGGAATCGTGCCCCAGAAGGCCGTGCTCTTTGAGGGAAGCATTCGCGACAACCTCCTCTGGGGCAACGGGGACGCCTCTGACGAGGAGCTTTGGGAAGCCCTGCGAACCGCTCAGGCAGAAGAGATCGTCAAGGGCAGGGACGGCCAGCTTGATGCTCCGATAGAGCAGGGCGGCAGGAACCTATCAGGGGGACAGCGACAGAGGCTCACCATCGCGCGGGCCCTTGTAAGGCGACCCGACATTCTCATCTTGGATGACTCGGCCAGCGCTCTCGACTTTGCGACCGACCTTGCCCTGCGCAGGGCGATTGCCAGCCTCCCCGGGTCCATGACGGTCTTCATCGTCTCGCAGCGGACTTCCAGCGTGAGACATGCCGACCAGATCCTGACGCTTGATGACGGCAAGGTCGCAGGGATCGGCACCCACGACGAGCTTATGCAAAGCTGCACGGTATACCAGGAAATCTACTATTCGCAATTTTCCGAGGAGCGTCCTGGCGCCACGGACCAAGCTGCAGGAAGGGAGGCCCAATCATGAGCGACGCGTCCGCCTCTCCCGCCAACAGCATGGATACCTTCCGCAAGGTTCTCGGCGTTGTCGGCACGTATGCGCATCTCCTCCTGGCAAGCGTCCTGCTTGCGGGCATCACCGTCGTGTTGCAGCTCTACATTCCCATCCTCTTTGGCGATGCCATCGACCAGGTCGTGTCAGCAGGAAACGTTGACTTCAGCACCCTTGGAAACATCCTCAAAAAGGTCTTATTCCTAGTCGTCATCTCGTCTGTGGCCACCTGGGCCATGAATGTCATCAACAACCGCTTGGCATTCCAGACCGTAAAGAGCATCCGCTCGCGCGCCATTAGGCAGCTACAGGTGCTGCCGCTCTCCTACCTGGACAGTCACAGCTCGGGCGACATCGTGCAGCGCGTCATCGCAGACACCGACCAGCTTTCCGACGGCCTGCTGCTCGGCTTTGCCCAGCTGTTCTCGGGCGTCATCACCATCGTGGTCACCCTCGCCTTCATGCTGTCAAAAAACGTCGGCATCACCCTCATGGTCCTTCTGCTCACGCCAGTCAGCTTCTTGGTCGCGCGCTTCATCTCGTCTCGTTCCTACGACATGTTCAGCAAGCAGACCGCAACGCGTGGACGCCAGACCGCCTTGGTAAATGAGCTCATGGGCAACCAGCGGGTCGTCAAGGCCTTCGGCCACGAGAGCGAGGCTTCGGGCCAGTTTGCCCAGATCAACGAGGAGCTCCAGGGCTATTCCCAGAGTGCCGTCTTCTACAGCTCCCTCACCAACCCCTCCACGCGCGCCGTGAACAATGTCATCTATGCACTCGTTGCCCTTGTCGGAGCACGTCTCATCTTGGCGGGCAACCTCACCGTCGGCGGGCTTACGGTGCTTCTCTCGTACGCAAACCAGTACATGAAGCCTTTCAATGACATTTCTTCCGTCGTCACAGAGCTGCAAAACGCCCTGGCATGTGCCGCCCGCGTCTTTGAGCTTATCGATGCCCAGCCCGAGGTTGCCGACACGCCAAACGACCTGGTCAGTCGCGGAGGTTGGATAGACATCCAAGACGTATCCTTCTCGTACGACAAGGACCATCCGCTCATCCAGAACTTCAGCTTCCATGCCAAGCCAGGCATGAAGACCGCCATCGTGGGGCCAACGGGCTGCGGCAAGACCACCTTCATCAACCTGCTCATGCGCTTCTATGACGTCGATGCCGGAAGCATCAGCGTAGACGACCAGGACATTCGTGACGTGACGCGCCATTCTCTTCGCAAGGCGTACGGAATGGTGCTGCAGGAGACGTGGCTCAAGAACGCAACCGTTCGCGAGAACATTGCGTTTGGAAGGCCCGACGCCACCGACGAGATGATCATCCAGGCGGCCCGCGAGGCGCATAGCTGGGAGTTCATCCGTCGCATGCCCCAGGGACTCGACACGCTCATCACTGACGAAAGCCTGAGCCAGGGACAGAAGCAGCTCCTGTGCATCACGCGCGTCATGCTCTGCCTTCCGCCCATGCTCATCTTGGACGAGGCGACTTCCAGCATCGACACACGCACGGAGCTGCGGATTCAAGAGGCCTTTGACAAGCTCATGCAAGGACGGACCTGCTTTGTTGTGGCCCACCGCCTTTCCACCATTAGGGAGGCGGACCAGATTCTTGTCATGCGTGACGGACACATCGTGGAACAGGGCAATCACGAGGCGCTGCTTGCGCAAAATGGTTTCTACGCCCAGCTCTACCATGCCCAGTTCGCCGGAACTGAGCCAGACCAAGCTGGCTGAGCAACAGGTGCCGTCAGCCTAACCATCCAGAAGCGCCAGAGCCTGCAGGCTAGCTTGCCGAGACGGCAGCCTCCTCTGCGGGAAGCGGAACCTGCTCGCTCGTGAAGCCTTGGCCTCGGACCTCGTTGATCTGCGCAATGGTGATGAACGCCTCGGGGTCGATGGAGCAGATGAGCTCGGTCACGTCGTACACTTTTCTGCGGTGGATGACGCAGAGCACGCCCAGGGCTTCGCTCCCCCTGAAGCCCGTCTCCATCTTGATCATGGTGACGCCCACCTCTGCCTGCAAGATGAGGGCGCGACGGATCTCCTCGTAGCGGTTGGACACCACAAAGAGCTGCACTTGGGCCTTACCGACCAGCATGGTCTTGTCGAGCAGGATGGTCTCGAGCACAAGCACGAGCACGCCAAGCAATACCTGCTCAGAACTGCTGAGGAACACCTGGGCTCCCATGACGGCAAAGTCGGTCACATATACCAGCGAGGCAAGGGGAAGATGGGTCCATCGATGCAGCACCAGGGCCACCACATCCATCCCACCCGTTGAGGAGCCTACGCGCATGACCAGCCCCAACGCTATGCCCATGAGGCATCCGGCAAAGATGGCAGCAAGAACGGGGTCATCCGTCAGGCAGTCGATACCGGGAATACGCTCGATAAAGCCAAGCGCCACCGGGTACATGAGCGAGCTCGTGACGGTCGTAAGGAAGAACTTCTTGCCCAATACCACAAGCCCCAACAAAAGAAGGACCATGTTGAGTGCGAGCACCACCAAGGCAACGTCAAGGCTTGGGAAGAGATTGCCCAGCACAAGGCCAATGCCCGTCGTCCCACCCATGACGATGCCAAAAGGCATGATGAAAGCCGCAACAAGAAACGCGAGCAACGAATTGCCCACAACAAGGCAAGCGAAGGTCATCAGCCCCTTTTCGTATCGCGAAAGGTGCCACATCTCATCCTCCATACCGATATTAATTGATATAGGGTGAGCTATCATAGGCCGTCAGCTGGGTCCCGGGCAAGAAGCATGAGGTACTTCACGCAAAGAGTGCGCATGTGGGCTGCGGGCACAACCGAACCATCCGCCACGGTGACAGACGAGACGTCGGGGCCTCACGCCCGCCATGAGGTGCGCCCACACAGGCAGGCTGTACTACTATCTTGTTAGCGCCTTTTTGGACCACTGGGAGAGGAAACGCAGATGAACACCGTTACGCTCGGCTCTACCGGCATCACCGTTGCGCAGAACGCCTTTGGCGCACTTCCCATCCAGCGCACCCCCACAAACGAGGCGGTTCGCATCCTGCGCCGCGCCTACGAGGGTGGCATGCGCTACTTTGACACCGCCCGCGCCTATACAGACAGCGAGGAGAAGCTCGGACGTGCCTTTGGAGACGGTTGGCTTGACCGCGGCGGCATCTACATTGCCACCAAGACGCAGGCCAAGACTCCCGAGAAGTTCTGGGAGGACCTCAACACCTCGCTGGCCAAGCTCAAGACTGACTACATTGACATCTACCAGTTCCACATGGCTGGCCAGGTGTGGGCGCCAAACGACGGAACTGGCATGTACGAGGCAATGCTCGAGGCCAAGGCCGCTGGCAAGATTCGCCACATCGGCATTACCGCGCACAAGATCGGTGTGGCAGAGGAGGCCGTAAAGAGCGGCCTTTATGAAACGCTGCAGTTCCCGTTTTCCTACCTCGCCGGGCAGCGCGATCTTGACCTGGTAAAGCTCTGCGAAGAGCACAACGTGGGCTTCATCTGCATGAAGGGCCTGGCAGGCGGCCTCATCAACAACTCACGCGCGGCCATGGCGTTCTTGACCGAGCACCCCTGGGCGCTCCCCATCTGGGGCATCCAGCGCATGTCGGAGCTCGAGGAGTGGCTTTCATATATGGACGACACGCCCACCTACAGCGACGAGCTGAAGGCCTTTGTCGAAAGCGAACGCTCGGAGCTCATGGGCGACTTCTGCCGCGGCTGTGGCTACTGCATGCCATGCCCCGTTGGAATTCAGATCAACAACTGCGCCCGCATGTCGCTCATGCTGCGACGTGCCCCCTCCGCCAGCTGGCTGAACGACCATTGGCAGGAAGAAATGGCCAAGATCCCCAACTGCCTGCACTGCAACTCGTGCCACAACAAGTGTCCCTACGAGCTGGACACGCCTGCGCTTCTTGAGAAGAACTACGAGGACTACCAGCGTGTTCTTGCAGGAGAAGTGACGGTATAGCGTGAAGCATGCGTCAATGACACCCGCAGCGGCCGTAGCGGATGCGGCAAACACCGTTGCCGCATGGTGTGCCATGCGCGACGTCAGCCACCTGGACCGCCCATCCCTCTGTGAGGAGGCAGACATATCGCAGGGCATAGCGGACCTTTTCGTTCTCTTTGGTAGTGGCGTGACGGGCCTTGTTGACACGCTGGCCCTGGCCATGAGTCAAGGCGTGGCTCACCGCTATGCCATCGTGGGAGGGCGAGGGCGAGCCACCTACTGGCTTGACCAAGCCATGGAGCAAGAGGTTGCAAACTGGCCCAAAGACATAGCCCCTGCAGCTCCGCAACCAGGCATCGACAGCGAGGCGGAGATGCTCAACGCGTTGCTGCGGCGCAGGCACGCCCGTTCTGCAGACTTTCTTGAAAGGGCATCCACCAACTGCGGAAACAACATCTCCAACCTTCTTGACCTGCTAGAAGAGACAGGCATAGTTCAAACTAGCATCATTCTCTCCCAAGACGCCATAATGCCGCGACGCATGGACGCGACGTGGCGACGCCAGGTAGCTGACCGCCCAACCTTCCAAAAGACGAAGGTCATCAACTGGGCCGCCTATGGGGCAGTCCTCACCGAGCATGATGGCGATCTCGCATGGGAACGCGCCCCCGAGGGCATTTGGCCCATCAACGTCTACCTCGACATGCTTGCGGGCGAAGTCTCGCGCCTGACAGACGACGAGCAGGGAGACGGACCGCTGGGGACGGACTTTGGTTGCCACGTCAACATTCCCCAAGCAGTCCTAAGCTCCGCAGCGCTCCTTTTATTACAATCTGAGAGATAGACTCCCCCTGTGGCTCAAATGCATGAGTAACCGAGCGCTAAAATTGGTGTGATAGTTCCTCACGAAAGGGCGGCCGTTCCATGACCGATCGAAACGACATCGCCACTCCTGAAAAGGACATCCTCGCTAAGGTGCCGAGCATTCGCGTGGTTGACGCCATTGTCATGGTCATTGCAACGATCCTATCGCTCATGCTGTTGCAGACAACGGTGCATGCCACTGCCACAAACAGCGCCCTCCAGGACTCGACTGTCCAGTACGTCGAATGCAGCGAGGCAACCTATCGCTTTAAGGCTGCGTCCGACAGCCTCACGAGCTGCGCACGTCGCTTTACGGTCACGACTGAGATTGACGCCGTTCACGATTTCTTTAATGAGGTCAACAACGAGCGTCGTCGTGACGCCGCAATCGAGGTGCTCGAGCAGCATGTTGAGGACCGTGAGGCCGAGCGTTACCTGAGCGTCGCACTCGCTGAGTCAAACACCCTTGCCGAACGCGAGCAGCATGCCATGAGACTTGCGGCTCAGTCCAAGGGCTACGAGCTGACGGGTGACCTTGCACCGTTGGCGTCCGTGAGCTTGACGGAATACGAGCTGAGCCTCTCCCCAGAAGAACAGCTGTCTCTTGCCCAAGACTTGGTATACGGCACCGAATACCAGGCCATGAAGGACAGCATTGACTCGAATGTCGAGCTCTGTACTCTTCAGCTTATAGAAAGCACCCATAGCGCACAGGAAGCAAATGCCGTGCTGCTTCAGTCCCTGCTTGTTCGACAGCGCATCCTGACCATTCTTCTTCTGGCCATGGTGGTGTTGTCCATCTTGGTCGCCCTCGTGCTTGTGCTGTTGCCCCTCGCTGCCTACTCGAAGTCCATAGCAGAGGGCCAGCCACTTGAGGAATCTGGCTCGCAGGAGCTCCGTCTCCTTGCCCGAGAGTACAACAAGTTGTTCGAGGAGACGCGCCTGCGTCACGACCTCCTGCGCCACAAGGCAGATCACGATCCGCTCACTGGTCTCTACAACCGTGGTGCCTTCAACGACCTCTGCAAGTCAAACCCCTCCAACATCGCGCTTGTGCTTGTCGACGTGGACTACTTCAAGAAGGTCAATGACACATACGGCCACGAAGTGGGCGACAAGATCTTGAAGAAGGTAGCAGGGGCCCTAAGCAGCGCGTTCCGTTCCACGGACCTCCCCTGTCGCATAGGTGGCGACGAGTTTGCCGTCATTGTCACCAACGTATCTCCCAGTCTCAAAAACGTGATCGTAGAAAAGATCAATCAGATCGTAAAGGATCTGTTTGACGACTCTGACGGCCTCCCCAAGACGACGCTTTCCATTGGCGTAGCGTTCAGCGATGCGCTTGAGCCCGAAGAAACCCTCTACAAGGCGGCAGACCGTGCCCTCTATCTGGCAAAAGAGCGAGGCAGAGATTGCTACGCCTTTTCAGACGATCCCGCACTCGTCGCGACGGACGCAGAGCCGCTCGCATAAGACCAGGCAATGTCAAAATAAGTGCTGCGTGCCCGGAAAGAGACGTCTCTTTCCGGGCACGCAGCATACATGACACTTGATGGACTACGAAAGAAACCGTTCCTACCTCTTGGGAATCCACATGAACTGACCGTGAGGCGTTACACGGAACATCATGATGTTGCCAAGCTCAGAGTGCTTGATGAAGCTCTTGAGGAACGGGACGACCTTGTCGGGGTCTTCCTCGGTGCACTCAAAGACGACAGACTGCGGGGAAGTCCCCTTTTCGGATGAGAGCTTGAACGTCATGGGCTCGGTGATGCCCTCCACAAGCGCAATGACCTTGTCCTTGAACGCAGGATTGACGCCATCAACATCGACCAGCATGGTAGACCCTCCTCAAAACGATAACCTCACCTTGCGCTGGCGCAATTATAGGCCAGGCACACGTGTCATTATGAGAGCCACCGCCCAGTGGCATCATCTTGGCTTGTCAAGATAATCCTTCAGGCTAAGCCCTTAGAAAATGCGAAGGAAGATCCACGCCAGCATATAGCCAAGCAATCCGCACCCGGGGAAGGTCATAACCCAGGTCATCACAATGTCGCCGGCAATGCCCCAGTTGACCGACCGCACGCTCTTTGCAGCACCAGTGCCCATGATGGCCGAAGACTTGGTATGGGTGGTCGAGACGGGCATGCCAAACAATGTTGACGCAAGCAGGCTGAAGCCATCGCTCATGGACGCTGCAGCACCTTGGTACTTCTCCATGGGAACCATCTGGGTGCCCACCGTCTTGACGATCTTCTTGCCGCCAACAGCGGTACCGAAGGCCATGAGGCCCGCACATGCCACCATGAGCCACATGGGGTAGCCCTCAGCTTGGGCAACCTGCTCCCCGTTGGCGAGCATAACGGCAAGCGTCGCCGTTGACATGAACTTCTGCCCATCTTGCGCGCCATGCATGAGCGCACCAAAGCCCGCACCAATTACTTGAACGACGCCGAAGGCCCTGTTGACCTTCCTTCTGTCGGAAAAGGCAAACACCTCACGGATGATCTTTGTGGACACGAAGCCAAGTGCAAAGCCCATGCAGGTAGAGAACACCAGGCCATAGAGCACCTTGCTCCATTCGGCCATGTTCACGCCCGAAAGGCCACCGGACACGGCAATGGCAGCGCCCGTCAGCCCCGCAATGAGCGCATGGCTTTCGCTCGTGGGAATGCCAAACTTCCATGCCACACCAGCCCACACGACAATGGCGACCATTGCCGCAGCAAGCGAGACAAGGGCGGCATGGTTGTCTCCGCCAAAGTCGACCATATGGCCGATGGTGTCGGCCACGGCCGTGGAGACGAGCGTTGCGCCCACAAGGCCAACAAAGTTGGCGACAACGGCAAGAATCACCGCATTGCGAAAGCTAATGGAGCGGGTTCCGACTGCATCAGCAATGGAATTGGCTGCATCCGTAGATCCGTTAACAAAGATCGTAGCCGCGACGAGCGCCATCGTA
>JAFUBJ010000226.1 GCA_017460265.1 Atopobiaceae bacterium
AGTTCGCGTAGGTGAGGGCGCTGCCAGCGTGCACGTACCAAAGCCCGCCAGTAGCGCCGAGGATCAAGTAGCCGCCGCCTAACCACTCTTTCGTTCCGGTTCCCAAGGCGCTCGTATACTGAGAGTCGCACATGCCCGTAGTCTGTGAACCGCCGTCGCCTTGGCCGAGCAGCAGCCCGCCAGCGTCCGAGGGATACAGCGGGTAGTGATGCGCCGCCGATGCCGATGCAAGCAGGTACTTGCCGGTCTGGGTGTAGTTGGCCGTCACGCTCGTAGCCTCGTTGGCGCTGTCGTAGCAGATGCAAGGCTCCCAGCCGTTGGTGGCGTCGCCGCTTATGATCACATCTCCCAAAACCTCGTAAAGCCCCATCTGACACTCGATGCCCTGAATCTTGTACGGCTCATGTCCGTTCGTGCGGCCATCGTCCGTGAGCGTGCCGTCGCCCTCCACGGCATCCAGCGTGCCGCTAAACCACGGTGACGTGCTGAACAGGTAGGACGTGTCCGTGTCGAACGCGGTTGCGGTGTCAAGATAGATGGCCGTGTTGTTGGCGTCGTAAGACTCCATGCTAAGGATGCGCAAGCCGTCGAACACGTCATAGTTGCTAGCGGTGTTGCGGTCGGTGTTGCCGGTGTGCGTGCCGAGCATCATCGCCGAGCCAACCATGAGGTTAGCCGCGTTGGCGTTGGAGACGATCACACGAGTAACGCCCGTCTCTGCCACGGTCGGCGCATACTGGTAGATGTAGTTGAGCGCACCATAGAACACACTCTGAGAGTTCTTCGTCGCGTACTTGAGCATGAACATAACCTTGATGTACCAATCGTCGGCGATGCTCTTGCCGCTGTAGCCGGTGCTTGCCGTCGCGCACTGAGTGATCAGGCTGTTGTGCGAGATGGAGCGGTTCCACGGCTTACGCCCGCTCACGCTCGCAAGCTTGCCGTCATCGCCCTTCACGCCAACGTACTTCGCCACGAGCATGAACGGTCTCAGGGTGCCGTCTGGTAGGTACGCTTGCGGCTGTGCGCCCATGCCTGAAAGTCGCGTGTCGCTCACGCTGATGGTTACCGCATCCGTGTCGCTCTCGTCAATCAGCCAATAGAGCACGGGATAGAGCACCCACACGTTGCCGTTGGTGCCATCGGTCCTATAGCGCCCGTCGCCCTCAACCGCTGTGACGTGAGGGTAGCCGTCCGCGTCAACGATGGCGTTGACGTTCATATAGAAGAACGGCCCAACGCCCGCATACGGATCGATGGCGGGACGGCCCACAACGCCCGGTGTCGGTGCCGCCCAGCCCGAATGCGCACCAATCTTCGTGCAGGCGGTCGCGCTCCCCTTAGGCACGCGCACGCCGTAGGCAAGGCCGTCGCGGTGCGCCGCGAGGACAGCCGCGATGCTCTGCGATGTGTACTCGCCCGCCGTCTCGTCGTAGTTGAGCACGGCACGGCCCGCAAGTATCTCGAGCGCATTGGCGATGCGCATGCCATCATCGTGCCCCATGGGCACGATGTAGTTTAGGTTGTCTGCCATTGTTGGTTACTCGCTTTCTTCCCCGGCATCAATGAGCACCAGTCGCTGCTCGCCGCCGATCTCCACAACATCAATGCTGAAACGCAGGTTTGCCGAGATGGCACCACGCGCCTGCGCGGCTGCAAGGGTGGCATCCGCCGCCGCGTCATTGGCACTTGCCGTGGCCGTGTTGGCATCAGACGCCGCGCCCTCGGCGCTGTCGGCTGCGTCATTGGCGCTGCTCGCCGCTTCCGTTGCCGCTTCCGTGGCCGTTGCCATCTCCTCCAACGCTTGCTCTATCTCTGCGTCGTAGGTCTCGCCGGGTGTCTTGCCGTCGAGTGCCGATGGCTCAACGATGATGCTAAACGTCTGGGTGCTTGCAATGACGGTAGTGCCCTGTCTGAGTTCGAAATAGCAATTGTCCGTGCGCCCCGCAACGCTTGCCGCATAGGTCTCGTCTATGGTCACGTCAACGGTACCAGCATCGTAAGACGCTTCTGCGCGGTAGTAATTCGCCCTGTTTGGTAGCTCCATCACGAAGTACGCAATAAGGCCACCAACAGTAAAGCGCTCGTCGTGGTCGTAGAGGTCCGCCGTGATGCGGCATCCCATCTTGTCGCCCTGCCGTATCGTGATGGTGTTGTCCCCGCGATACAGCCGCACCTTCTTGTCGATATCAAGCTTTAGTTTGTGCTGGTTCACTGTCTCACCTCCGTTCATTCCCTAGCTCATGAAGAACGGCCCCATGACCATGTGGTTGGTCCCGTTCGTGTCCTTCACCCAGAACGTCCCGCTTGCGCTCGATGTGATGGCATTGCGCTTGATGGTTCCGTTAAGTGCCAGCGTGTTTGCTGCATTCATGGTTATGTCGTAGGCGTATGC
Organism: Atopobiaceae bacterium; assembly: GCA_017460265.1. Taxonomy (GTDB): domain Bacteria; phylum Actinomycetota; class Coriobacteriia; order Coriobacteriales; family Atopobiaceae; genus UBA1367. The sequence goes on from JAFUBJ010000226.1 coordinate 2,396, forward strand.
ATCTATCGTGCCGTTCTGTTCGTTGTGGCCGCTCCCCATCCCGGCTCGAAGCAGCAGGCCATGGTTTGCGGGGCTTTCCATGATGTAGATAGGATCGCCGCTGGTCGAGTAGCCGATCAGCATGCCGAGCACGTAGGTTTTCATAACGCCACCGATGTACGCCGCCGCAAGCTTTGCCGCCTTGATGCTGCCTACCTCCGTGCCGTTGTAGTAGGTCTGTAGCTTCCCGCCGTCTAGCTTGCCGACATAGGGTAGATAGCTCGCCTCCTGTATGTCGTATATCTGCCCGCTTGACGTGATGGTGCCGGTCGCGGTCATGTCTACCGCGTTCATGTTCTTGGTTACGAGCGTGTTGTTGTCCAAGTCCCAATAGCTGTTCCTATCCGCGCTCGTGATGGTGCCGATCTGCAAGTATTGCCCGTTGATGTAGACGAGGCCGTTTTTCTGGTAGATTCCCTGCGTCTGACCGTTGTTCGTAAGCAGGTTGAATATCGCCTGTTGCGTACTGAGGTCCAAAACGCTTTGTTGCGCGGCTGCCGCATTCGAATTGGCGCTGTTGAGTCCCGCCGCAAGTACGGGCGTGGAGAGCGTTTCGGTGCCGTCGCTCCATGTGATGCGGCTTCGCGTCCAGTAGTATCGGCCATCGACATACGCTTGCGGCGATGCAGACCACGAGCCGCCGCTCGGCACGATGCTAGAGGTCGAAAGGTAATACTCTTCGACAATCGCAGATATGCCAATGCCCTGCTCGCCGTCTTCTGCCAGCTTTACCGGGCTGCTCCATGCGCTCGCGGGAATGCTCACGGTTGCGTCACTTGAGATCGCCACGGCAAGCGTTACCCAGCATGGGTTGCCGTCGTGCGCCGGTATTTCCTGATCCCAGCTTCCGGTGGCCGATAGCAGCCCGGTTGCAAAGGTGTAGGTCGATGCGGTAAGGGGCGTAAGCGGTGCACTTGCGGCACGCTGGTATAGGTAGATCGTCGCATGGCTCAAGCCATCGTCGCCATCTTGCCCGTCCGCACCCTTTATCAGGCTCCAGCTGTAGTCGGTATAGGCCTGCGAGTCCGCCGCCGTGTTGTCGCTGTAGACGCCGAGATAGCGCTTGTCCGCGCTGACAGACGTTGAGAAATCGGTCGAGCCGTCCGCGCTGTTGGCCCACGCGGTGTGCACGTATCCGTTTGCCCCTGCCTGTCCCACGTCTCCATCGTCGCCGTCATTGATGGTCAGGGTTGTGGTGTTGCCCTCCGAATCCTCGAGCACAACGGTAGTGACGCCGCCTGACTTCGTTGCGCTGCGCACTGCAACGCTTACGCCGTCCTCGCCGTCCGTGCCGATGTAGCTCTTTGAGTACGCGGTCTTGTCGCTGCCATCGGTGTAGGTGTAGACGGTTCGAACCCACAGCCATTGCCCCTGCGCAAGGCTCGGCACGCTCGCCTGCCAGCTCTGGGGGCTTGTCGATGCGCTCTCAGACGTGCCGTAGCTGATGGTCGTAGAGCTGATGCCTATGCCATCGTCGCCGTCTTGCCCGTCCTGAACGAGCATCGTCGGTGCGCTCCACTCGTTAGGGCTGATCGTGTCGGTGTTGGTGTTGGAGCTTGCAACCGCCCCAATCACCCAGCACGGGTCGTTGCCAGAGGGTATGCCCCTAGTCCAGTCGCCCAGGGTGCCCGAAAGCGTAGAGGTGTCGAACACGTACACGAGCGCTGTTGTGGGTGCTGTCGGGGCGCTCGCCGCACGCTGATAGAGGTAGACCGTTGCCTGATTGAGTCCGTGCGCCCCGCTGATGCATGTTGGGTCGCTGTAGACCGTCGTGCCATCCTCAGTCGTGGTTGCGGTGCGGCTCCACACGTATTTGTCCGCCTGCCATGCCGGTGCCGCCGTGCTCCATCCGGTCTTTGGTGCTACGGTAGCGCTGTCGCCCTGCGCATACTCCACGTCCACATCGACAACCGCCGAGTCAAGCTCCGCGAGGGCATCCTCGAGCGTGCGGTCACCCACAACAGCCGATGGCGCTATCCTTAGCTCCCCGGTCGTGAGATTCCAATAGTTCGAGCCGTCGCCGCTGCGTATGCCGCCCTGCGTAAAGAGCATATCGCCGGTGTTGAGGTTCCAATAGTTGTTCCCGCCCCGAATGACGCCCGCATTGATCAGGTCCGCCGTGAAGCCGTTGCCGTTGCCGAACGCCCGCCATGCCCACGAGCCATCAGGGTTAAGGGTGTTCGCAAGGCGAAAGCCCATGCCGTTGATATTCATTGCCCATCCGCCATCAACGGTGGCGTGGCCGTCCTCGTCCAGCGGTACGTTGCTCCAAATGTCGCCCTGTTCGAAGCTGTAATAGCGATAGGTGCCAGCCGCGTCATACTGCGCGTTGAGCGCCGCGATGAGTAGGTCCAACCATGCTGACGAGGGATCGCTCGTCTGGTCCCAATTGAGCGAACGCCCGCTGAGTGACGCAACCTTTGCTTGTAGTGCCTGCCATGGCGATGCGAGGGCGTCAACGAGGGTGCCAAACGTAACGGTCGTGTCGTTGGTCAACAGGTCGCGCTCGATCTTAGAGACGCGGCCATGCAGGCGTATGCCATCGTCGCTGAATCCACGGTCAACGATCGTGACGAGATCGCCGAGGGAAACGCCCTCCCAATCGCGCCCGAACGCCGCAAGGTCGATAACGTCCGCCTGATAGGTGACCTTTGGCTCCTTCGCCGTCTCTAGGTAGTCGAGGGCTTCCTGCAAGAGCTGTTCGGGGTCTTCGCACTGCTCGTTCACGTAGGTACCCTCGGCGGGTAGCACGGTCCCGCTTGGCCCGATGTGGCCCCATATGGCAGTCGCGTCCGCATCCTCAACATACGGCAAGCCGTCGTTTACGTCCTCGATGCCGATGCGCCGCCCGTATCCGCCCGTGTCCTCGATCTCTTCGCCCTTGCCATAGGCATAGATGCGCGTCTTGGGGTTGTCGCTGTCAACGCGCCGCGATATCGAAATGAGGTCTTTCGTCCACGTGAAGCGCCGTGCGCTCGTCTGGTTGCCGCGTGCGGCCACGATGGAGACCTTGCGCCGGGTCACCTGTGAGCCGTCGCACTCTATCTCGGTCACAAGCTCGCCGCCCCACGTCGATTGGGTCTCGGTGATGCCCTCGCGCACGCTCTTGTGATAGTAGGTGTGCGAGTTCTCGCCCTCCTGCGTGCAGGCCCCTACCTCCCATCGCGTGCCCTCCATGATGCTCGTGAGCGCCGCAAACACGGTTCCGCGCGGCCTTTTGTCGGTGATGTAGTCGTCCCACGTCTCGTTGATTGAGTTTATGCACGTCGCCGTGGTGGTAGGCCTGCCGCTATCGTCGTGGGTGCGGTGCGGCACGTCCACGATGTGCTCGTGCCAATAGCCCTGCCCGTCTCGCCACACGAGGTATTCGCCCTTGTTCAGGTCTTCGTAGCAGGTCACGGCCAGTTCGTCGGTTGCGTCCAAGCCCTCCGCGTGACGCGCCGAAAGCAGGGTGAGACGCCCGAGGTTGGCCCCGAAGCGCGAGAACCGCGTAATGCCTATAGCCACCTTTCCAGCCACCTCGCTTCCGTGAAGTCCGCGCCGGTCACCTCGACCACGCTTTCGCCCAATAGTCCGAAGAAGTCAGAATTGACGGTCACCCCTGCCGTATTCCCGTTGATGGTCACATGCTCCGTTGCCATGTCGCATACCAGCGTCGCGCCCGCCGCAAGCGATGCGCCAAAGGTCGTGGCGTTTACCTCCACGAACTCCGCTGTGCCCACGTTCTCCAGACGCCACGTGCCGCCCGCAAGCGTTGAGGTTATGACTGGGCGGGCCTCGTAGGTGCCGCCCTCATACAAGGCCTTGTCGGTGCCGCTCGCAAGCTCCGTGGAGCACTCGGCCCCGTAGGCTATCGGGTCGCATACGTGAAAGTTGATGGTGCACCCCGGAAGCTCGTTGGTGATCTGCCCGAGGTCGGTCGATCCGTCCACGATGGCTAGATAGTAGCGGGTCGGATCGTCTGGTAGGTGCAGCGGTGCCGGTTCGTCGGTCCACAGCAGCGCCGCAAGCTCATGCCTAAGCTCTGCCACGCTCCTGCGGTCGTTCGCCCTTATCCAGATTTCAACGGGCACGTCGTAGCCATCCATGCTCACGCGCCTGAAATGCTCGCCATGCCGCCCGCCAACGCTCTCGGTCGAAAGCGTTGTGGGTGGCATGATCGGGCGGTGCGGCCTGCACATGACGAGTTCCGAAAGGTCGTGCCCATTGAAGATGATCCGGTCGCGGTAGACGCCCTTACGCATAGTTGGCCCCCTGTTGCTTTAGCACGCTCTGCAAGCCGCGCCCGATGTTCTGCCCGAGCTGATAGGCACTCGTGTTGCCCGCAACCTGTGCCGTGACGTTAACCTCGACGGTGACGTTACCGCCCGCCCCGCCCACGCCGCGCACGGCATCCTCGATAAGGCGCAAGAGCTTGCTTTCAGGCTCTATCCACTCGCGCTCGTGAGAGTCGCCAACGCCAATGAGGTGCGGGTTGTTCGGCTGGATTGCGCCGCCTTGCTTGTACCAACTG
>JAFUBJ010000227.1 GCA_017460265.1 Atopobiaceae bacterium
GGAGGAGGCGCTCGTCCAGTTCATGACGAGTCAGCTCAGGGCGCTGACGGGGGAGAGAAGAGACGAGCTTTCGGACGACGAGGTGCGCACCTATCTGGTAGGAACCCTCACGCGCATCGCGCGCCAGGCCGAGCTCTTTGCCTTGCTGCGCAAGAACGGCCTGACTCATCTGGTCTACGAGCTCTTCCTGAGCGAAGGGGCGGACTACATCAGGCGCTTCCAGCCAAGTGCCGTGCCCTATCAGGACACCTACTACACAGGTGGCACCCTGCTCGTCATCATGAGCTGGATTGACCAGGGCATGCCCGAGAGTCCCGAGGAGCTTGCGGACATCATCGACACGCTGTACTACCGCAGAAACTTTGAGAGCTAGGGGAGGCCTTCGCCATGCTGACCTATACGATGGACGTCGAGGACCGCAGCCGCTGGATCATCTCCACGCCCAGCGCCGCCGAGCTGGCACAGCCCTATTACTGCAGCGAGGTGGGCGACTTCTATGCCCGCGGCAAGTTTGCGACGGCACGCAGCGACAAGAACAGCTTCATCCTCTTCTACACGTTGGGCGGCGAGGGCACGGTCCGTCAGGGAGGCCAGACCGTGAGGCTGCCGAAAGGCATGGCGCTGCTCATGGACTGCCGCACGCCACAGAGCTACGGCACCTCGCCAGATCATGGCCACTGGTACCACCTGTGGGCCCACATCGACGGGCCGGGCGTGGAGCTGGCGGGCCGTACGCTGGGGCTGCCGCGTCTGGTTCCGGTGAGCGTTGCGCTCTCGCGCCTGCAGCCGCACGCCGACGTGCTCTTTGAGCGCCTGGGCTCCGAAAGCGTGGGCAACGCGGCGCGCATCGGCCTTGCCGTGCATGCGCTGGTGACCGAGGTGGTGCTTGCCGCGCAGGAGTCGGGACCCGTTTCTGATGACGATCCGGTGCGCATGGCCTGCGCCTACGTGGAGCGCCACTTTGCCGAGAAGGTCACCCTTGACGACCTGGCCCGCGAGGCGGCGGTGAGCCCGAGCTACCTCATCCGTCTCTTCAAGCGCCAGCTGGACACCACCCCACATGACTACCTGCTGCGCTACCGCATCAGCCGCGCCAAGGAGCTGCTCGCCGAGACCACCCTCACGAGCGCGGCCATTGCCGAGCGCGTGGGCTTTGCCAGCGAGAGCAACTTCAGCTATCGCTTCAAGCAGATGACGGGCCAGGGTCCACGCAGCTATCGTCAGTCCACGCCTGAACTCGTGCTGGGGTAGAGTGGTTGCTGCGCGCTTGGTGCCGTTCCGGAGATCACTTTTGTCCTTCTGCACAGGGACAGAAACGGGGCTTTAGGGTTCCAAGCTGGTCTTGAGCCCCACTTCTGTCCTTCGCTACAGGGACAGAAACGATACCTCTAGGTCCCATACCTGTCTTGAGCCCCATTTCTGTCCTTCGCTTCAAGGACAGAAGTTTCAATACAGGGCAGACGGACGAGAAGGGCCGCCGCATCGCTGCGACGGCCCCAAGGAAGGGAGAGGCGTATCTCGTGTCTCGTTACTCCTGAGGAGCGAGGTCACCGAGGCGCTCGGCCTTGCGCTTGATGTGGTTGCGCCAACCCGTGAAGGCGATGAGCCCCACGCCGCCGCCGCCAATGACGTTCACGGCCGTGCGCAGCTTGTCCACTGCCTGCATGCCGTTCTTGTAGGTGCTACCTGGCACGGCGCCGTTCATGGCGCGGCTGTTGACCGTGGTGTACAGCAGGTGGTGCGCTGCCTCGCGGGCGTAGTGGTACTCGGCCGCGTTGGTCGGGTCAAACACGTAGGTGTTCTCGTTGGAGCGCAGGAACGCGTCGCCGCCGGCGTGGATCATCTGGCTCTGGTCGAAGGCCGGGCTACCCGCGTTGGCCGAGTCGGTGATGATGAAGCCGTCAAAGCCCCATTCGTCACGCACAAGCTGCTGCAGCAGCGGGTAGCAGCCGCCGGTCCACGTGGCGCCGATGCGGTTGAAGGCGGTCATGATGCCCTGGCAGGCGCGCTGGGTGCGGGTGTTCAGCGTGTAGCTGCCGTCCTCGGCGACCGTGTAGTAGGTCTCCTCGACGTCAGGCGCGTGCATGCAGAGCTCAAACGGGCGCAGATAGATCTCGCGCGCGGCCTGCTCGCCCATCCACGTGCTCACGGACTTGTCGATGCCGCCGTCGCCGCGGTGGTTCTCCTGGTCGTTGAAGGCAAAGTGCTTGATGGTAGAGTACATGCCCAGCTCGGCCGCACCGTGCATCTCGTGTGCCGCCACGGTGCCACTGATGATGGGGTCCTCGCTGTAGTACTCGGCGGCACGGCCGGTAAACGGCGTGCGGTGGATGTTCATCGAGGGCGCGTACCAGCCGGCGGTGCCACTCGTGCCGGCAAGGTTGGCCTCGGAGGCGAGCATGCGTCCGTAGCTCTCGGCCAGCTCCTGGTTCCAGGTCTGGGCCATAACGATGGAGGAGGGGAACATTCGGCCGCCCATGCCGTGGGTGGTGCCATAGATGAGGCCCGCGGCGGTGTCGGCGTCAATGACGAAGGGCTTGCCCACGCTCTTGAGGTACTCCGAGCCATAGCCGGAGTGGCCCACGATCTCGCGGTAGTCCTCGGCGGTGAGCTGGTCAAGCAGCTCGTCCCAGGCGGGGTCGTCGTAGTCAAGGCCGCGAAGCTCGATCAGGGTCTTGCCGTTGCTCGCGCCATAGACGGGCTCGTCGGTGATGGTGGCGTCGTCGGTGGGGTTCAGGGAGTCGTGGCTCTCCAGCTGCTCAAGCAGCTCGGCCGAGGCCTGCTTGCCCCACACGAGCGAGGCAGGGTTGCCTTCCTCGTCCGTGCCGTTGATGGCATTGCCCCAGGTGGAGATGTCGCCTTCGATGGGGGTGCCGTCGTTTGTGGGGAAGGTGCCCTCCCAGTCGGCGCGCGTCAGCTGCGTTCCCTGCACATCGGCAAAGCCGAGCAGTGCCTGGATCTTGTTGCCGGTGTAGGCATCGGTCGAGAAGGTGGTGGCGTCCACGGTGGTCTCGTCCTTGAGCGCCCTGCTGGCATCGATGGTCAGCTCATGGGAGGCGGCCAGCGCGGCGTTGCCGCCGACGTTCTGGCCCTTGGCGGCAAGGACGTTCTGCACGGCGTCGTGCGAGTCGTGTCCGGCAACGATGTAGTAGGTGCCGTTCTCGACGATGTAGGTGCCGGCGCCCTTGGCGTCAAAGCTCGCGAGAAGCGCGGGGTCGACGTCGATGGTGAGCGTCTCGGACGCGCCGGGCTCCAGCACGCCAGTCTTGCCGTAGGCCACGAGCGCCACAGAGGCCTTCTCCACGCCGTTGGCCTTGTCGTAGTCGGTGTAGGGCGTCTGCGCGTAGATCTCCACGACGTCCTTGCCGGCGACGTTGCCGGTGTTGGTGACGGTCACCTTGGCGGTGATGGACTTGAGGCCGTCCCACTGCACGTCAAGGTCGCTCCAGTCAAAGGTGGTGTAGGAGAGGCCGTGGCCAAACGGGTAGACCACCTCGGCGTCGTAGTCAAAGCTGCCGGGGTTGCCCTGGTTCAGGACGCTGTCCTCGTAGCGGGTCTCGTAGTAGCGATAGCCCACGTAGATACCCTCGAGGTAGCTTACGTAGTTGTAGCTGGTGGGGTTGCCGTCGGCGTCCACAAACTCGAAGTCGCCGTAGTTCTGGCCAGCGGGGGAGGCGAGCGCGTCGGCCACGAAGGTGTCCACGGTCTTGCCGGAGGGGCTCACGTTGCCCGCAAAGATGTCGGCCAGCGCGTCGGTGCCGCAGGTGCCGGTGGACGGCACGAAGAGGATGCTCTTGATGTTGGGGAACTGCGCCACCCAGTCAAGCTGCAGGGCACTCGCGGTGTTGACGAGCAGGACGACGTTCTCGTAGTTGTCGTTGAGGTACTGCAACACCTCGAGCTCGGTGGTGTCGGGCTCCAGGTAGCTCTTCACCTTGTCCTCGGCGCTGTCGGCGTGGTTGTACATGGAGCGCGGCATGTCGCGGCCCTCGCCGGCCACGCGGCGCCACACGAAGACGGGCACGGTGCCCTGGACGGAGTCAAGCACGCCCTCGGCGCCCTGCAGCTCGCTGAGCGGGCACTCGTTGATGCGGAAGTCCTCGGCCGCACCAAAGTTGATGGAGTCCGTGCCCATGGTGTAGGCCGAGCCGGCGCCCTTGGTGTAGAACTCCATGAGGGTGGGGTTGACGTGCAGGCCCTTGGCCTCGAAGGAGGCGGTGAGCTTGTCCTGGTCGCCCTTGGCGCCGGTGAACATCGTCATGATAGATTGCGTGGCGGTGAGGTTCTTGACGTTCTCGGAGAAGAAGGAGAACGTGGTGCCCTGCTCGAACGGCATGGTGGCGTCGTCGTTCTTCAGGAGCACGAAGCCTTCGGAGGCGATGGCGTAGTCGAGCGCGTCCTCGGCGGCGGTCAGCTCCTCGGCCGTGAAGTCGCTCTTGTAGTACTCGGCATCCACGTCCTCGGCGCCGGCCGGCGTGGTCCAGCTCTGCTGATATCCCAGCATGTCATTGACCATACGCGTGACCATGCCCATGCCCGGCAGAATGACGTTGACCCCCACCATGGCAGCCGACAGGATGAGTGCCAATACTGCCTTGACGATGGTCTTCACCACCCGTCCGATCTTTCGTGCGGTTGAGATTTGCTGTGCCATGTCTCTCCCTTTCCGTTCATCCGGCTCCTGCCGGACCTACCAAATCCATCATCACCATAGGCCCGCTTGTCGCAAGTGGTTTCATATTTGTCATAATTGGTAGGGGAGCGGCCAGAATCGGAGGACCCATGCGCGTGCAGATAGTTGAGGATGACGACCATGAGGCTGCTGCGCTGTCGCAGCACCTTGCTCGCTATGCCGAGGTGAGTGGGTCGCCCATTGCGGTCGTTCGTCACTCAAGCGCGCTTGAGTTCATGGAGGACCTCTCGTCGTATGACCTCGTGTTAATGGACATCCAGATGCCGGGCATCAACGGCTTCGAGGCGGCGGCGTTCATGCGCCAACGCGACGAGGACACGCCACTCGTCTTTGTGACGACCTTGGCCTCGCAGGCGGTGCAGGGCTACGAATACGACGCGCTTGCCTACCTTGTCAAGCCGGTGAGCTGGGAGTCGTTTGTGCGGTGCATGGGACGCGCCGAGCGTGCGATGAAGAGAAACGCCGGCCGCCGGGTGGTGATCCGCACAAAGGGAGAGCTGCGCTCCCTTGCCGCAAGCGACATCGTGCTCGTGGACCTTGAGGGGCACGACCTTGTCTATCACCTTGCGTCGGGCGAGAGGGTGCGCGTGCGCGGGAGCGTGGCGGCGGCGCTCAAGGACCTGCCCGAGGAATCGTTCGTGCGGACGTCGAGTGGCAGCATCGTTGGCTTGACCCACGTGGCGGGCGTGATCGGCGACGAGGTGCACCTCTCCACCGGTGAGGTCACGTATCTTTCGCGCTCAAGGAAGCGCGCGGCGCTTGATGCCGTCGCAAACTATCTGGGTGGGAGCCTGTGATGGATGGCCTTCTGCCCCTGCTCGCCCTGCCACTGGCAACGATGCTGCAAATGGGGATGGCGCTCTGGTTGTTTGCGCTGCCCCTGCCAAAGCGTGAGGGGTATGCGCGGCGTGTCGCAACCGTCGCGCTTCTGACGCTGGTGGGGACTGTGGCGGCTTCCTGGGTCGGATTTGTCGCGAAGCCCGAGCTTACGGGTCGCCTTGGGCCGGTGGTCCTGTCGCTTGTCTTCCAACTTGTGTTCATGGCCATGCCCTTCGTGGTCCTTTGGTGCCGTGACACGTCCATCTGGACGGCGCTCTGGTGCGCCAGCGCCGCCTACTCCATGCAAAACCTCGCGAGCGGGACGGGGGAGTTTCTCGTTCTTTTGGCAAA
>JAFUBJ010000228.1 GCA_017460265.1 Atopobiaceae bacterium
AGAGCGACATGACGCCGAGCGCAAAGGCAATGTCGGGTGCGATGGGAACGGCCCAGCCCTTGGGCTCGCCACCAGCGCCCATGTTAAACGCCAGGTAGATGAGGGCTGGCGCGACAACGCCACCCACCGCGGCCAGCATCGGCAGCATGGCCTGACGAGGACGGCGAAGCTGTCCGACCGTCATCTCGTACTTGAGCTCGATGCCCACCAGAAGGAAGAAGATGGCCATCAGGAAGTCGTTGATGAAGACCTCGACCGTAATCTCGGTGACGACCGAGCCGATCTGGGCCACCATGGGCGCCTCGAGGACCTCGAGGAAGAACTCGTAGGCCTGGGAGTTTGCCGCCATGACGGCCAGCAGCGCGGCAACAACCATGACCGCCGCGGCAATGGTGCCGTTGGAGGTGATCTTCTGCATGGCAGACGCCTGCTCGAGACGCTTGACCACGGCAGGCTCGCGAATGATGGCGGGACGGCGCTTTGCCGTCTTGCTTCGCTCGTGCGCCACGCTCGCAGCGGGACGCTGCGCCTCGCGGGTGGAGGCTGAGGCCTCCGGTCCCACCTTGACGGTACGCGGGTTGCGCGAGAACTTCTTCTTTTCGGGCGTAACGGGCGACTCGGCGTCTTTGCGCTCTGACATGCGGTTGACCTCTATTGCTCTTTGGGTGCCATACGCTGGGCCTCTAGGGCCAGCATCCTGTCTGTGTACACCTTATATGCTAACAGGAACACGGCGTTCTCGAGAAGCCGTGTCAGCTCGGGGTCAACCCGATTTCCGTCGGAATCCACAAGTTGGAGCTCGCCATCGTGGCGCGTAGGGTGTGCGGCAGGGTCGTCAGGGAAGAGCCCTGAGAGCGTCCGTTCCAGAAGGCCGCAGATGTCGTCGTAGGCCCGCTCGATGTCAACGTGGGCGGTGGCTCCCGTCGCAAAGATCTGGGAGATCTGCGCAATGGAGAGGACCCGCTTGAAGGCGCACACAAACAGCAAGGACGCCAGGTGCCGGCGCGTATAGCGCTTGCGAGTGGGAGCAGGCACAATCTTCTGCTTGACGTAGTTGTTCACCATGGCGCCCGTCACGATCTTCTCGTCAGACGAGTACATGAACGCCAGCTCCGTCGCAATGATCGAGAGAACCTGGTCAAGATACAGCTCGATGCGGGGCATCTCGTCGACCCGCGCCACGTGCAGGGACTGCATCTGTGCCGCAAGCTCTGCGTAGGAATCGTCCCGTGCGAGGTCCTGTTTTGCCTTCATCTTTGCCTCCTCGCGGATTATGCGCCTCTTGTCCAAGACGACGTGTTCCGTCATAATACCGACAATCGCTTAATCTAGTATTTGAAACCAGATATAGCGGGTATAGTCATTACGTCACTGCATTTGCAATTTTACCACTGCCAAAGGCGCAGTACCTAGAACACGACCACGTTCACCAGTTGAGGAGGTACGCATGAGCAATCAGAGAATCGCTATCCTCACCGACACGGGCACCAACACACCGGCATCGTTTCTGGCGGAGCACGACATCCGCACGGTGTCGCTCCGCATCAACTACTCGGATGGGACGAGCTACCGCTCCGGCGTGGACATCACCGCAGAAGAGCTGGTGGCGCGACTGCCGCAGGAGATTCCCACCACATCCCTCCCCTCTCCCGAACAGATTCGCGAGGCGCTTGAGCAGGCACGTGCCGACGGATACGAGAAAGCCGTGTTCGTAACCATTTCCGCAGGCCTTTCCGCCACCAACCAGACGGTGCGCCTTGTGGCGAGCCAGATGAGGGACTTTCCAGTCATTGTCATCAACACCAAGAGCATCGGCATCGCAGCCGGCCTCGTGGTCATGGCCGCGGCGGAGATGGTCGAGGCAGACGTGCCCTTCCGTCGCCTTGAGCAAAGGCTCAAGGCCCTATCCAGCCAGACGCGCGTTTTCTTCTCGACCAAGACGCTCGACTACCTCCGCAAGGGCGGCCGCATCTCGGAGGCCATCTACCGCCTGGGGTCGTTCCTCAACATCAAGCCCGTCATCACCTGCGACGAAGGCGGCTACTACGTGGTGGCACGCAAGGCACGAGGGTGGGAGAAGTCTCTTGACTGCGAGGTCAGCCTGATTGCGGAGCATGCGGCTCAGCTTAGGCGCCCCGTGCGTCTTGCGATCTGCTGCTCTGCCAGCAACGACCACTTTGACGAGCTCGAGAAGAAGCTGCGCACCCAGCTGGAAAGGCGCGGCGTGGCCGTGTCGGGCCCAGTTGTGAGGACGGATGTCTCGCCCGACCTTCTGGTCCATACGGGTCCCGACGTCGTGGGCATGGGCGTGACGCCCGACTGGCAATCGTAAGGAACATGGCGCGGCCGCGATCTGACATGAAAGGCTCGTGTCAGAGGGCGGCCGAAGCATCTTTTTTGGTCCTCAACGACCACTTTGACATGAACCTCTCATGTCCAAGAATCTGAGGGATGAGCCCC
>JAFUBJ010000229.1 GCA_017460265.1 Atopobiaceae bacterium
GAGATACGCGATCGCGGAGTTGGACGAGGCCTATCCCCAGACTCTCCTTGAGCTCGAGAAGCCTCCCGAGCTGCTCCACGTCATAGGGGATCCTGCCGCGCTCAAGCTGCCATCCCTTGCCGTCATCGGCGCGCGCCGCGCGACGCCGTACGGCCTGGCCGTGGCCGAGATGGCAGGGCGCATTGCCGCGGAGTGTGGCATTGCCCTCGTGTCGGGAGGGGCCATGGGCTGCGATGCCGCCGCGCTCAGGGCGGCGCAGCGTGCTGGGGGCGTCACCATCGTGGTCAGCGGCACGGGTGCCGACAGGGTCTACCCACAGACCTCGCGGGACGTGTTCGAGGGGGCGCCCAAGGGAGGAGGCTGCGTCGTATCGTTGGAGCGGTGGGGCTCGCCGCCCGTGCCCTACGCCTTTCCCAAGCGCAACAAGATTATCGCGGCGCTCTGCGAGGCGCTTCTGGTGGCCGAGGCGGGCGAGCGCTCGGGCACCTCGAGCACGGCGGAATGCGCCTCGGACCTGGGGCGAACAATCTATGCCGTGCCAGGGTCGATCTTCTCTCCGGAATCCGTGGGCGCGAACCGGCTCATCTGCGAGGGGGCAGCACCCATCGTGTCCGAGGAGGACCTCGAGATGCGCATATCCCTCGACTTTGGCGCGGTGAGGCTCATGGTGCCTGGGCAGAGGAGGGACTTGGGCAGGATACTCTCTGCCTTGGTGGCACAGCCGATGCGACCGGACGACCTTGCCAACCGACTGGGCGAGCCAGCGTTGAATGTCTTGGTGGCGCTCTCCGACTACGAGGCAACGGGCCTTGTCGTGAGGCTTCCCGATGGTCGGTACGCCCCGTCGCGAGATTGCCTCTTGTCGCGATAGAATGGATGGACTTGGCATGACGAAAGGGGAGCCGGCTATGGCAGAGGTCAGTTCAGACGAGCGAGTGTGCGTCATTGGGGCAGGTCTTGCGGGCTCCGAATGCGCGCTGCAGCTTGCGTTAAGGGGCATTCCCGTGACCCTCGTCGAGCAGCGCCCTGTCCATAGCTCGCCTGCGCATCACACCGACCGCTTTGCCGAGCTCGTGTGTTCCAACTCCCTCAAGGCGACGCGTGCCGAGAGCGCGGCGGGCCTGCTCAAGGTCGAGCTGGACGCCATGGGCTGCCGCCTTCTTGACATTGCGCGGCGCTGTGCCGGTCCCGCGGGCGGCGCGCTCGCCGTCGACCGCGACGCCTTCTCGCAGGCCGTCACCGACGCCATCGAGAACGAGCCGCTCATCGATGTCGTCCGGCGGGAGGCGACCTCCATCCCCGAGGGGAGGGTCGTCATTGCCGCTGGCCCGCTCTGCTCAAACGACCTCTTCTCGTCCATCGCCGACCTCGTCGGGGGAGAACACCTCTCCTTCTTTGATGCCGCCGCGCCCATCGTCGAGGCGGACTCCCTCGACCGGACGGTAATCTTCGAGCAGTCCCGCTATGGCGAGGAGGGAGAGGGAGACTACCTCAACTGCCCCATGACCAAAGAGGAGTACGAGGCGTTCTGGGAGGCGCTTGTGGGCGCCGACCGCGTCATCTCCAAGGACTTTGAGCGTTCGGACCTCTTCCAGGCCTGTCAGCCCGCCGAGGAGATCGCACGAAAGGGAAGGGATGCCCTGCGCTTTGGCGCCCTGAAGCCCGTGGGACTTGTTGACCCGCGGACGGGGCGTCGGCCTTGGGCTGCCGTGCAGCTGCGGGCAGAGAACGCGGAGCGCACTGCCTACACCCTCGTGGGGTTCCAGACCAACCTTACCTGGGGAGAGCAGGCACGCGTCTTTCGCATGATCCCAGGCCTGGGCGAGGCCACGTTTGCGCGCTACGGCGTCATGCATCGCAACTCCTTCGTTGACGCCCCTCGCGTGCTCGACCCCACTTTCGCGGTGCCTGGCACCACGGTGCGTCTCGCTGGCCAGATCACGGGCACCGAGGGCTATGTCGAGGCGATTGCCTCCTGCCTTCTGGACGCCGCACACACAGCCGCGGACATGAGGGGCCTCGCTCCCGTCCAGCTTCCTCGCACCACGTCGCTCGGGTCGCTCGTTGCCTACGCGACCGACCCCGCGACCAGTCCCTACCAGCCCATGCACGTGAACTTTGGCATCATTGCGCCGCTGGGCGGCGGGCGCATGGGCAAGCGCGAGCGCTATCGTGCCTACGCCGAGCGCGGCGTGCAAGACCTGGGCGAGTACCTGGGCACGCGCACCGACCTCTTCCCGCACCTTGACCTCTCGGCCCTTGAGCTCCCACCCTTCGAGCCACGCTCTCAGAAGGGGAGGTCGTAGGCTTTGGGAGGGGAGGCCAAGAGTCGTTCGGCGTCGCAGGAGCGGTTTCGGTCCCAGGTTGCCGACTTCATCAGATACCTCTCGTCGGTGCGCAACCTCTCTCCCAACACGGTGCGCGCCTACGAGTCGGACCTTGACGCGTATGCGTCCTGGGCAGAGCGCGAGGGTATAGACCCGCTCGAGGTCTCCCATCGCGACCTCAGATTCTTTCTTGCCGATCTTTCGCGGGCACGCTACACGACCCGCACCATCAACCGTCACCTTTCTGCCGTGAGGGCGCTCTATCGTTGGCTTCTGCACGAGGGGCTGACCGAGCGCGACGCGGCTGCCGCGGTGGCAAGCCCCAAGCTCGCCAAGACGCTACCCAAGACGATCTCTGACGCCGACGTGGCGCGCCTGCTTGAAAGCGTCGACACTGCCAGTGCGGCTGGCCTTCGCGACAGGGCCTTCCTCGAGCTTCTCTACGCGTCCGGCGCGCGCATCTCCGAGGTATCGGGTCTGGACGTCCGCGACGTGGACCTGCGCACCTCCCAGGTGCGTCTCTTCGGCAAGGGGTCCAAGGAGCGCATCGTGCCCCTGTACGACTCGTGCCTTGCCTGGGTGGGCCGCTATCTTGTCGAGGGTCGCCCCGAGCTTCTGGCAAGGCGGCGCGACGGCTCCACTACGCAAGCGCTTCTGCTCTCCACGAGGGGAAACAGGATGTCGGCGGCCGCATTGAGGACCTGCTTCGAGAAGCACGCCCGGGCGGCCGGCCTGGACGGGTCGATCACCCCGCACGCCATGCGCCACTCCTTTGCGACCGAGCTTTTGGGTGGCGGCGCCGACATGCGCAGCGTCCAGGAGCTGCTGGGCCACGCGAGCCTCTCCACCACGCAGATATACACGCACCTTTCCGTGGACCGGCTGAAGGAGGCCGCGCGCCAGGCCCATCCGAGGGGGGAATAGGACGTATGCGCACGTTGCGTCTGTGGAGCGCCCATGTGGGGAACTCTCGCGAGCGCAAATGCCATATGAGCTGCTATACTGTCTGATTGCTGTGCGTCCGCACGGCATTAATTCGCACGCGTGACGACTCCAAGGCCACGGTGCCCAGGGCTCCAAGCCAGGTCCTGGGTGGTTTATGGGGGATGACCTCACGCGGAGGACCAACCATAGGAGGTTAACATGGCTGTCAAGATCAACATCAAGACCCTGCTCGAGGCTGGCTGCCACTATGGCCACCAGACGCGCCGCTGGAACCCGAAGATGCGTCCGTACATCTTTGGCGAGCGCAACGGCATCTACATCCTTGACCTCAAGCAGACCGTCATCAACGCCGACCAGGCCTACACCTTCATTAAGGAGACCACCGCGAAGGGCGGCTCCGTCCTGTTCGTCGGCACCAAGAAGCAGGCCCAGGAGCCCATCGCCACCCAGGCCCAGCGCGCCAACATGCCCTACATCAACCAGCGTTGGCTCGGCGGCATGCTCACCAACTTCGTGACGATGCGTTCCCGCATCGAGCGCATGGAGGAGCTTGAGGCCATGGTCGAGGACGGCCGCATGGCTGCCCGCGGTAAGAAGGAGCAGGCTGTGCTCACCAAGGAGCTCGAGAAGCTCCAGCGCAACCTCGGCGGCGCCCGTACGATGAAGTCGCTGCCCGCGGCCATCTTCGTGGTCGACACCAAGCGCGAGGAGATCGCCATCAAGGAGGCCAACCGCCTTCACATCCCCGTGATCGGCATGCTCGACACCAACTCCGACCCCGACGTGGTTGACTACGGCATCCCCGCAAACGACGACGCCATCCGCTCCGTCGCCCTCATGTGCGAGCTCGTCGCCGACGCCGCCCTTGCCGGCTCTGGCAAGGAGCAGATCTCCGTCGAGGAGATGGCCGGCACCGAGGCTTCCGCCGAGGAGGCCGCCGAGGCCACGCCCGCTGAGTAACCCACCGCATCGACCACCTATTCCTTGAGGAGGAACGCATATGGCTCAGATTACCGCCGCTATGGTCAAGGAGCTCCGTCAGATTACCGACGCACCCATGATGGAGTGCAAGAAGGCCCTCACCGAGGCTGAGGGCGACATCGAGAAGGCCATCGACGTCCTGCGCGTCAACGGCCTTGCCAAGGCCGTCAAGAAGGCCGGCCGCGACACCAACGAGGGTGCCATCGCCACCTACATCACCGAGGACGGCAAGGTCGGCGCCATCGTCGAGGTTTCCTGCGAGACCGACTTCGTTGCCACCAACGCCAAGTTCAAGAGCTTCGTCACCGACCTCGCCAAGGTCGTCGCCGAGTGCGACCCGGCCGACATCGACGCCCTCCTAGCCTGCCCGCTGAACCACGGCACCGTTGACGACGCCCTCAAGGAGAGCATCTTCGTCATCGGCGAGAACCAGAAGATCGTGCGCTTTGCCCGCATTGCCACCGACAACGGCGCCATCGCCTCCTACATCCACCACGACGGCAAGCACGCCGACCTCGTCGAGTTCTCGTTCGCCAACGACGGCACCGCCTCCAACGACGAGTTCAAGACCTGCGCTCACGACGTTGCCATGCAGGTCATCGCCGCCGACCCGATCTCTGCGACCCGCGACGACATCCCTGCTGACGTCATCGAGCACGAGACCGAGATCTACCGCGCACAGGCTGCCGAGTCCGGCCGTCCCGAGAAGTTCTGGGACGGCATCATCAACGGCCGCCTGAAGAAGTTCTTCCAGGAGCGTGCCCTGACCGAGCAGGCCTTCGTCAAGGACGGCAACGTCACCGTCTCCGAGCTTGCCGCCAACGTCTCCAAGTCCGTGGGCGACGACATCCAGATCGTTCGCTTCGTCCGCTTCAACTTCGGCGAGTAGAAGGCAGCCAGCCTTTCCCACGTGTCTTTCATGTGACCGCATACGCCCCCTGAGCCAGATCGGCCCAGGGGGCGTATTAGTGAAGAGCGCCTCTTACGTTGCTCTGGTGTCGCTGGTCGATGCCTCGCAAGGAGCAGCGGCAGCTCTGTTAGAATTTGTAAGAATATATCCCCGTGCTCCTTTGGGAGGTTCCGTGTCTGACTACAAGTACAAGCGCGTCCTTTTGAAGCTCTCTGGCGAGGCGCTCATGGGCTCACAGGACTTTGGCATCGATCCCGCCGTGCCCCAGCGCATCGCAGAGGCCATCAAGCCCGCCTACGATGACGGCATCCAGATTGCCGTCGTGGTTGGCGGGGGAAACATCTACCGCGGCGTCGAGGGTGCCGCCGAGGGCATGGACCGTGCCCAGGGCGACAACATGGGCATGCTCGCCACCGTCATCAACTCGCTTGCCCTGCAGGACTGCTTCGAGAAGAACGGCATCGACTGTCGCGTCATGAGCGCCATCGAGATGCACGCCATCTCTGAGACCTACATCCGTCGCCGCGCCATCCGCCATCTTGAGAAGGGCCGCCTCACCATCTTTGCCGCCGGTACGGGCAATCCCTACTTCACGACCGACACCGCGGCGGCGCTGCGCGCCTGCGAGATTGGCGCCGAGGTCCTCATGAAGGCCACCAAGGTCGACGGCATCTACGACAAGGACCCCGTCAAGTATCCCGAGGCCAAGAAGTTCGACACGATTACGTACCGCGACGTCCTCAAGTGGCGTCTGCAGGTCATGGACGCCACGGCAACGGCGCTTTGCCAGGACAACCACATGCCGATCATGGTGTTCAACATGGAGCAGGAAGGTGCGATCGTCAACGCCCTCAAGGGCCTTTCCGTCGGCACGACGGTCGTAGAAGAGAACTAGGGGGAGACTCAACATGAGCGAGTACACCGACTCAGCCAAGGCCCAGATGGACAAGTGCATCGAGGCGCTGAAGCACAACTTTGCCAAGGTGCGCACCGGACGCGCCAACCCGCATGCCCTCGACGACATCCGCGTCGACTACTACGGCGTCCCGACGCCCATCCTGCAGCTTGCGGGCGTCAAGGTCCCCGAGGCCTCCATGCTCGTCGTGGAGCCCTGGGACAAGAGCTCCCTGCGTGCCATCGAGCGTGCCATCATGGACTCCGACCTCGGCATCACCCCCTCTAACGACGGCGTGTGCATCCGCCTTCCGTTCCCCAAGCCGACGGAGGAGCGTCGTCGCGAGCTCGTCAAGGAGTGCGGGCGCTACGCCGAGCAGTCCAAGGTCGCCATTCGCAACGCCCGTCGCGACGCCAACGAGGAGGTCGAGGTCCTCGAGAAGGAGGGCGAGCTCACCGAGGACGACCTTGCCCGCGAGAAGAAGGCCATCCAGAAGCTGACGGACCAGTAC
>JAFUBJ010000230.1 GCA_017460265.1 Atopobiaceae bacterium
CATCTCGAGCTTCTTCTCGAATCCCTCAGAGACGCCCTCGACCAGGGTGTGGAGGAGGGTGCGGGTCAGGCCCTGCTGGTCGTTGGCGGCCTGGTAGGCCTGGGTGAGCTTGAAGTCCTCATGGGAGAGGTCTGCGGTCTCAGGGGTGCGCGGAATCTTGACGATGATCTCCTCGCCTTCCTGGACGATCTCCAGAAGGTTAGAGAACGTGCGCTCAAGCTCGCCCTTGGGGCCCTTGACGGCCACGTGGGTACCGTCGACTGTCACAGTGACTCCAGCCGGAATCTGGACAGGCTTCTTGCCAATACGAGACATTGTCTCCTCCTATCTAAATTCCGCGGACGTTACCAGATGTAGCAGATGACCTCGCCGCCGATGCCCAGCTTGCGGGCGTCGCGGTCGCACATCATGCCCTTGGAAGTGGAGATGACGGCGGTGCCGAGGCCGTTGATGACGCGCGGCATCTTGTCGGCGGTGGTGTAGATGCGCAGGCCGCACTTGGAGATGCGGCGGATGCCCTTGATCACCTTGGCGCGCTTGGGGCCATACTTCAGGGTGATGTGCAGGGTCTTCTGGGGCTTGGTGTCCTCGACCTCATAGCCCTCGATGTAGCCCTCTTCGCAGATGACGCGGGCGACCTCAACGAGCACCTTGCTCGAAGGCATGGAAACCTCGGGCTTGCCCGCAGAGTTGGCGTTGCGGATGCGCGTCAGCATGTCTGCGATGGGATCGGTAATCTTCATTGATCCTTTTCTCCTTCGTTCGTGATGAAACTCGCGTACGGTTCGTCCCCGCCCGTGGCGGCGACGCCTCTACGCCAGACGCCCCGGCTTACCAGCTTGCCTTGGTGACGCCAGGAAGCTCGCCCCTGCTGGCCAGCTCGCGGAAGCACACACGGCACAGACCGAACTTGCGATAGACGGAGTGGGGACGCCCACAGCGCTGGCAACGGTTCTGGGTGCGCGTGCTGAACTTCGGCTCGCGGTTAGCCTTGACGATCATCGATGTCTTAGCCACAGATCCTCCTTCTTTGGTGAGCCCTTGGCCGGATTGCCTTGGGCAGACCTTCCTACTATTTGACCTACTCAGCCTTGAACGGGAAGTGGAACGCCTTGAGGAGCGCACGACCCTCTTCGTCGGTCTGAGCGGTGGTCACGATGGTGATGTCCATGCCGCGCGTGTGGTCGATCTTGTCGTAGTCAATCTCGGGGAAGATGAGCTGCTCAGTCACGCCCATGGAGAAGTTTCCATGGCCGTCGAAGCTCTTGGCCGAGATGCCGCGGAAGTCGCGGATGCGCGGGATGGCGATGGCGATGAGACGGTCCAGGAACTCCCACATGCGGTCGCCGCGGAGGGTGACCTTGGCGCCGATGGCCATGCCGGCACGCAGGCGGAAGGACGCGATGGACTTGCGGGCGTGGGTGATGAGCGGCTGCTGGCCGGTGATGGCGCGCAGGTCGGCGACGGCGCCGTCGATGGCCTTGGCGTCGGTAGCGGCCTCGCCAACACCCATGTTGACGACGATCTTCTCGATCTTGGGGATCTCCATCACGTTCTTGTAGCCGAACTCCTTCATGAGCTCGTCACGGACCGTCTCGAGGTAAGCCTGCTTGAGACGAGGAACGTACTTCTCTTCTGCCATGTTTCCTCCTTAGATCTTGGTGGTTTACGTGCGGGGATGTTGCCTCGCACCACCCAGGTTGGCGGCCTGGGAGCCATGTCTTGCGTGCTCTAGACAGCATTGTCCCTGCCTAAAGACGCAAGAAAACATGATACGACATGCGGGAGTGGAATGCCAGTTCATGTAATATCCACACATTTGGTGGGGGTGGCAGCTGGAGCCTTGCCGAATGGCCTTTTCGTGGGGCCGAAAGGGCCCTGGGACGAATCCCAGGGCCCTCCCCTACCTACTCGTCGTCGCGAAGAAGCTAACGGAAGTGAATCGATATTCACTTCCGTTATTGAGGATGCTTGGGAAGTCGAATGGGCCCAATGGGCAGGTGGCCAGCTGGTTGGGCCTTTTTCTGGGGTCGAAAGGGCCCATTGTGCTGGGATAACCTTATTATTCGGTATTGAAAAAATAAGGTTACGAGGGTCTACGAGTGTGGTGATAGGTTCTCACCATTTGCGCAGGTAGGTTGTATTTGACAAGGCCAGATGGCGAACGACCCTTTCCTCGACCGGCCACTTCTCCTCGTCCCTGTGGACCCGATGGAGGTACACGAACCAGTCGAGGTAGGACTGGAGGTTCTCCGAGCGCATGCAGGCGAAGCGCTCCACGTAGCGGCGGATCCAGGCGCACAGGTGGTTGACGAGCGCCATCTGCTCGAGGTAGACGGGGTCCGTCGTCACCGCCTTGTAGCGCTCGTCCACGAGCCCCAGGTCCCTCACGAGCGCGTTGTGGGCCTTCTCGCAGTCGTGGACGACGGTGGAGCCCCTCCTGATATGCGTCCTCAGCGCCTTGTTGATCCTCCTGGTGGAGGGCTTCCCGTTCTCGCTGACCACGGCCAGCGCCCGCCCGAACGAGTCGATCGCCACCACGACGCAGACCTTGTCCCTCGACAGGCCGCTCCTCTTCGGCGCTCCCGGCTCGCGCTCGACCCTCGTGTCCTCGAAGTACATCTCGTCGATCCAGACCCTGCCGGAGAGCACCACGCGGTCCTGCCAGCCGCTGACCGTGGAGAACACCTTGTGGCGCCAGATGAACGCCGTCGAGTGGCTGACCTCGCAGGTCAGCTCGATGAGGCGGAGCGAGGCGTTGTGGCACATGACCTCGACCATCCTCATGATCTTGTGCAGCGGGAGCTTCGCGTTGGCGAATATGGTGCCGGTGAGGGCGCTGAACCTGGCGCCGCACGCGGGGCAACGGTAGCGGTCCCTGCCCGCGGGGGTGTGCCCGTCGAGCCAGGCCCCGGACGAGCCGCAGCACGGGCAGGAGGGCTCGCGCCCCCACTTTGCGAGCAGCCCCTCTATCGTGTCCGCACCGTACTTCTCGCGGCACAGCCGCGACGCGACCGCGTCCCGCAGCTCTTCGAGCTCGGCGGCCGGGAGGCCGTCCACGAGGGCGCGCAGGTCGAGGGAACCGCTCTCCATGAGCCCCTCCGACATTCTGGGTTCCCGCCTGGGCGGCCACCTCCCAGAATGTCGCCAAACAAAGAAGAAGGTGGCCTCTCAGGCGGCTTTGTTTGGCGGGGCAATCATATCATGTGAACGATTGATCTGGGGCCTCGATATCACCACACTCGTAGACCCTTGTAAAATAAGGTTATGCATCTAACCTTATTTTTGAACTTGAACAAAGAAAGGTTACGTTATGGGCACATACCTGACCTGCTATTGGGCGTCCGACGGGCACGGCATGAACAAGGTAGAGCGAATGGGCGGCACGTACCACCCGTACAGTCCCGACACCCTGAGCGTCTCCGAGCTCATGCTTTCCCCTTCGTGCGCCGAGGCGATCGGTCGTGCCCATGAGGCCCTGACTGATATGTAGATAAACTTGTCAAGTGGCAAAGGTGGGCCAGCCTCCGATTTCTCGGGGACCGGCCCATCTCTTCTATGGCCACCTCCCGCGCGGCGGCGCCCAGGGCGTGTCTGGTTCGACGCACGACTGCGAGTCTGATATCCGCGTGTTGGCTAACGCATTCCGACGCTTCGGCTGGGGAGCTCCGCTGGTCTAGGGTCGCGCGTGGCGAGGCCCGGCCTCGCTGCGCATAGTCGGATCGCGGGGTGCCCCACGCGCCTCGGCCGCGCCGCCGCGTGCGGGAGGGTGGTTGCTACGGTCTCGTCAACCGCCGAGCGCGAGCGCCCAGCAGAAGCCGGCGAGCTCGCGGGCGACGGCGACGTGGGTGCCCTTCCCCCTCGTCCTCAGGTCGAGGTGCCTGCGGTGCAGCCTGCGGTTCGCCCTCGAGGCGATCCCCGCCGCC
>JAFUBJ010000018.1 GCA_017460265.1 Atopobiaceae bacterium
CCAGCTGCTCCTCGACCTTGGCGGGCAGGGCCACCGGCCCTCCCACGACGATGGCGCGCGCGAACCCGGCGGAGCGGATGTATGAGAGCGTCTCTGCCGAGAGCGCCTTGTTGGCCTCCGCGTAGAGGATGGCGCTCTTGGTGACGTAGGAATAGGGCGAGATGGACAGCGCGTCCGCGAAGAAGCCCTGGGTGGCTATGATCACGGTCTTCGAGCGCGTCCTCTGGGCCTTCGCCGCCGCGACCGCCTTTGCGGACGCGGAGCCGGAGCCCACGCGCACCACGTTGGGCCTGGAGGGCAGCGCCTTTATCTGGTTGACCACGGAGTCCGCGATGTCTGCGGCGGACCCCATGACGTAGACGGTCTTGGCGCCCATGCGGCGCAGCTCGGAGGCCGTCTGGGCCATGAGCTCGCCCTTGCGGGTGATCAGCATGGGCGCGCCGTGGGAGCCCGCCAGGGCAGAGGCCGCCAGCAGGTCCTTGAAGTCGGCACTCGTGGCCACCACGGCGGTCGTGGAAGCGCCCAGCTTGCCCGAGATGGCCGCCATGGTGTCGTAGACGCCCGCACCCGCCAGGCGCGACCATTTGGAAGCAGGAGCTACGATCTTGAACTTGACCACCTTGGAGCCCGCATAGTTGCCCATGCCAGAGATGGTCATGGTGGCGGTGCCCACTTTCGTGTTGTTGTCGTAGGACACCGTGTAGTCGGCTCCTTCCTTGAGCGTCTTGCCGCCCAGCTTCACTGTCGGCTTGGGGGAGATGGCCTTGCCGATGTAGATCTGGTCGGCGACGGAGACGGGCGCGAGGGATACATCGTTGATGGGAGTCTCGTAGGTTCCGTCGCCATCGTTGTCCACGTTGATGCCGATGTGGGTCTTGTCGATTTCGTACATGAAGACCGATGGTCGATCCACGCTGAAAGAGCGCGTAGCGTCAACGTCCTTATTGTGGGCCTTTGCGGTGACGTTGCTCAGACTGCCATCTGCCTTCATGATGTAACCGCTCCCCGTCTTTTCGAGTGAGACCTTACTAAGGCCAGACCCGTTGACTTGCATAGTTGTCCAGCTGGTTGGTCTCTGCCCCTCAAGCGTCATGGCTAGGACGTAGTCCGACTTCGACCCAGACACTTCAACAAACCCAGCGGGGTCGAATATTACTTGCTTGCCCTTTGTTGCGCCGCCCTCCATCATGCAGTCCTGATAGCGTATCGCAAGCCGCATGTCATCGGGGCTGCCCTGTGAAACCCTGTAGGCAGAGGAAGCGTCCATAAGGTTGTATCCCGCAAGACCCTCAGACTCACCGCCCAGCACAAAAGATTGGTCTTCTATGATGTCACCAGGCGCCGTGTTCTTGGTAACGTACTTGCCCCCGGAGCCGCTCACCTTGCTCACACTACGACTATCCGATATTGCGTAAGCGTCGATGCGCGCGACATACTGTCCGACATTGCTGTTAGCGGTGTTCTTCAAGTAGCCCCCCTGGTTGATCTCCGACACGCTCGCACCGACGTAATTGAACCGGGCACCCAATGTCGACGAAATGCCGACGCTGGAATAGTACGGGATGGTCCAGTCGTAAGTCTTTGTGTTGTAGTAAATGTTGCATTCCTTATTGTAGCCTGCCGACTGGTTTGGGTCGCAGATGTTGATGCAGCCCTGATACGCCTTGCCTCCCCATACGTAGTTTCCCGTCTCGTGACCGTATGCCAAAATGGCATGTCCACCCCAGCCGATCTTTTTGAACCCCAGGAGAACGGTGTCGTTCTTCCCAAGAAGTGCGATTATGCGCTGGATATTCTCCTTGTTGGTCTTGAGGGGTACCGTGTTGTACTGCTGCTGAATAACATCCTTGACCTGAAGCATCTGGTAGTAGGTGATAAGGGAGCTCACGTTTTTGTTCGACTTCGGCGAGTCAAGCTGGTTGAGATGTGTTGCATCTGATTTGTAACTTGCATAACGCAGTAGACCCGCTTTTGCCAAGAGACCGGTCGACGACATTCCGTAGCAAGAGCCCTCCCATTTTTCGTCGAGCCATGCCGGCTCGCCGCCGACTCCACGAAAAACATATTCGTAGTCGATGCTGTTGAGATTCTTTTTGAGCTCGGAAA
>JAFUBJ010000231.1 GCA_017460265.1 Atopobiaceae bacterium
AGGAACGCCTGCGACAGCGCCGACGCCGCGCCCTCTACGATAAGATTCTCCATGGGTCTTCCTCTCTTTCGAATCTCGACAATCCGAAGGTTAGGAAGACCCTTCGCTTAGGTCAAACCAACAGAAACGTTATGCCGACCCGCCAAAAGGAACGGCACTTGGGCAAGTGGGAACACTTCTTAGCTTAAGGGCGCCGCAGCACGTCGTTTCGATGATTTGGCTGCCGTATGCTATCATGGCCGCAGGGCGAATTGGATGCACCCATCTTGGGTGCGTCTGCGAGAAAGCGACTACCGGCACCTTGTGTGGCTACGCAGACGGCTGTGCCGGCGGTTTCTTTTGACGGCCAGGCCGCTTCTGAACGGCACTCCAATTCGCCCACACATACCTGACGAATTGGATGCGCCCTTTATGGGCGCGTCTGCGAGAAAGCGACTTCCGGCACCTTGTGTGGCCACGCAGACGGCTGTGTCGGCGGTTTCTTTCGAAGGCATCAGCCGTGAAGGCCCTCCAATTCGCCCCAATATGGACAGACGAATCGGAATGCGCCCTCTTATTGGCTTTTCCGATTCGTCTGTCGTCTTTTCCTTTCCCTGCATGCTCAGGGAACGCTGCAGGGCCTATCGGCTGGCCGGTTCTTTTCGATAGCTATAGTACTCATGCACCAAGGGCGTATACCCCAAGGAACGCAGGTCTTCGTAGCGGCAGCGATAGCGTGCGTTGCCGAGCTTTCCCGTAGCCACCTTGCGAAGGAGGTCTTGGCACACGAGGTCGAGCTCGTGCAGGGTGTCCGGCCTCGTGATGACGCG
Source organism: Atopobiaceae bacterium (assembly GCA_017460265.1). Taxonomy (GTDB): domain Bacteria; phylum Actinomycetota; class Coriobacteriia; order Coriobacteriales; family Atopobiaceae; genus UBA1367. Next base: position 810 of record JAFUBJ010000231.1, read on the forward strand.
GAAGAAGAACTCACGCCAGCTGAGCTGGTGCTCGGTCGTTCCATCACCATAGAAGTAGCGGTTAATGCGAAGTGCCATGCGCTCCGCCGCCTCCTCTTTGCTGATCTTGCCGTAGCGCTCCCAGCGCATCAGCTTCTTGGCATAGTGCGTCAGCTTGCTCTTGGCCTTGCTGAGCGTGTTGTCAGCCACGTCCAGCTCGCTACCGCGAATCTGTATGCCCAGAAGCTCTATGCTTCCTCCCGGCTCGATGATCTGCGTCTTGTCCTCGTTCAGGGAGAGGCCCATGCTCGTGACCTGATAGCGAATCTGCTCAAGGGCCTCTTGCGCCGCCTCGGCACTGGAAACAAAGACGCAGATGTCGTCGGCATAGCGTGAGTAGAGGCTGGCGCGCTCATCCATGGCCGCGTCGAGCCCCATCAGGTAGACGTTGTTGAAGAAGCAGCCAACCGGCACGCCGGGAAGGCCGCCCATGCTCGCATGGACCACCTCGTTATCGCGGAGAAACTCATGGCGCATGAGCAGGTACTCAAGGAAGGCAAAGAGCTTTGGGTCGCGGCTTCCCACGATGTCGGCAAGCATGGGCTTCAGCAGCTCGGGACGAATCGAGTGCCCGTAGTCATGGACGTCGGCCTTGACCGCGTACAGCTCGTGCACGTCTCCCTGAATCTCCATCTTGCGGAACAGATTCGCCACGTTGAGATTCTGGCGGAAGGAGTACAGCGAGTCCGAGAAGATCGAGTCGTATTCGCGCATGCCCCACACCAGGTACTTGAGGAGCATGTTCTGGCGGGGAGGATAGATGTAGATGATCCTTCTGCGCGTCGAATGGTTCTTGCGCAGCTTCACCTGACGCGGAAGGGGAAAGTCAAAGTCGCCGCGGGCAAGGCGCCTGAGGTCGTCCACGCACTCGTCGCTCTTTATATAGGCAGCAAGTTCGCCCAGCTCTTCTCCCATGAGCTTGCGAGAACGATGCTCGATAAAGGCATCGCGCATGTCTTGGGAGCAGAGCCTGATAAACAGGGACTCATTCGTCTCCGTTGGTTTGTCCATCGGTTTTTTCCTCCGCGTCGGCAGGCAACTTGAGACACTTTACCAGTCTTTTGCCCCGGGGCTGTCCATCCATTCTGTGACAAATGTGCCATAGTTGCCCGCAAGTATCGCCTCGCGCGCACGACGCATGAGGTCAAGCAGGAAGTAGATGTTGTGCATGGAGAGCAGAATGGATCCGAGCATCTCCTTCTGGCGAACAAGATGGTGGAGGTAGGCGCGCGTGTATCCGCCTGTGCACACGGGGCAGGTGCAGGCCGGATCCAGGGGACCATGGTCGTGCTTATGGCAGGCGTTCTTGAAGTTGAGCCTGCCCTGGCTCGAAAAGGCGGTACCCATGCGAGCGGTGCGCGTTGGCAACACGCAGTCGAACATGTCGATGCCAACAGCGACCCCACGCACGAGCGTCGTGGGGTTACCCACGCCCATGAGGTAGCGTGGCTTGTCCTTGGGCATGCACTCGGACACAAGCGGAGTGAGGGTCTCGAACATCATCTCGTGGGACTCCCCCACCGAATACCCGCCAATGCCATAGCCGGGGAAGTCGCCCGCATCCTTCAGATGCTCGAGCGAGCGCAGGCGCAGGCCGAGGTCCATGCCGCCCTGCACGATGCCAAAGAGCGCCTGGTCGGGCCGCGTGTGGGAAGCCCAGCAACGCTCTGCCCACTTGGCCGAGAGCTCCACCGCGCGCTCGACAAACGGTCGAGGCGAGGGGTAGCCGGGACACTGGTCGAGCTGCATGACGATGTCGGCACCCAGAAGCTGCGCTATGCGCATGTTCTCCTCGGGGGTCCAGAAGATGTGGCGGCCGTCGTAGTCAACGGCTCTGAATTCCACACCCTCGTCAAAAAGCTTGACATGCTCCCCATGGCTGAAGACCTGAAAGCCACCCGAGTCGGTGAGGATGGGGCCAGACCAGCGCATGAAGTCGTGGAGGCCACCCATCTCGGCCACCAGCTCGGCGCCAGGCCGCATGGCCAGGTGATAGGTGTTGTTGAGCAGAATCTTGGTGCCCAGGTCGTGCAGCGTGTCGGTGAGAATGCCCTTGACCGTAGCCTTCGTGCCCACCGGCATGAAGATGGGCGTGGGGACGTCGCCGTGCGGGGTGTGGAGGACGCCTGCCCGCGCATGGGTCGTGGGGTCCTCGGCAATGATGTCATAGGCAAACCACGGACGCCCGTCGGGTGCCGTACGCCCAAACCTGTCGTCCCAGAAGTCCTCGTAGGTCTTTTGTGCCATCACGGCCTCCCCGCCACGTCTGTCAGTTGCTCATCCCCGCGCTCGTATGCGCCTCAGTCATCTGTTCCTCGAGCCACAGGGCAACGCCGTCCTCCGTAAGGCTGGCGCAGACCTCGTCGCAAAGCGCCTTGAGCTCCGCGCTCGCGTTGCCCATGGCGACAAAGCGCCCCACATGCCCAATGAGCGGGGCGTCGTTCATGGAGTCACCAAAGGCAACCGAGCGTCCCTTGTCCTCGCCAAGGTAGTCGAGCAGCCAGTCGCATGCGGTGCCCTTGGTCACGCCAGCCGCCGTGATCTCGAGCTCGCGAGCCCACACGCGCGCCACCTGAAAGCCGCCGAGCGCCTCGATGCGCAAGATGGCCTCCTCGCAGGCCTCGTCGGTCGTGAAGGAGCAGACCACCTTCTCAAAACGCTCGTGAGAGTCAATGACGGGCCTAATCGAGGGCACGATGGTCTTGCCCTGCTCGCCTAACGCACAGTGCATGACGCCCCGAATGAGGGAGCGCACCTGCCGAGGCGAACGAGGGAAATACTTGCGAATCCTCGAGCGGATGCCGCGGGCGCCACCCACCATGTACGTGACGCCAGTGCGCTCTATCCAGCTCTGGCCATCGCTGTGGACGTTCCATCCTGGCCCCAGAGGGGCGACCTCGTCCATCATGCGTCGGACGTCCTCGTTGCTCATGGTTCGGGAGAGCAGCTCAGCGCCCTTCGCGTCATAGACGGTGGCCCCGTTGGCGCAGAGGTAATAGGCCATCACGCCAAGGCGCCGGACCGATCGGGGGACCATCCCGAGGGGACGACCGGTGCACACCACCAGTTTGCACCCTTCGTCAGCCGCCTGCCGCAGCGCCTTCCTCACCCGTGGGAAAACCTCTACCCCACCATGGACGATCGTGCCGTCAAGGTCCAGCAAAAGAAGCCCGATGCCTTGGGGGCATCGGGCTGTAGCTGGTATCCCTATGGGATAGGTAGCTGTGTGACTACTCGCCAAAGCCGCTGTCGATGAGGGCGATGATGGCGTCGAGGGCAGCCTGCTCGTCAGCGCCGTCGCATGCGACCTCAACGTTGGTGCCGCAGCCAAGGCCGGCAGCCAGAATCATCATGATGGACTTGGCGTTCACGGGAGCGGTGTCCTTGTCAACGTTCTTGACGGTGACGGCGCAGTCGTACTTCTTGGCCTCGGCCACGAAGACGGAAGCGGGACGGGCGTGAAGGCCGGTGGCGTTGACGATCGTCGTCTGCTTAGAAACCATGTTGCACTCCTTCTTTAGGTGGTGGGGCAATCCCCATGTCTGCCCAACATGCGCCAATAGTAACAAAGATTGGTCCAAATGGGGCCGTCTGTCCCCTCTGCGGTACCCATTCTTCGCTCATGTGCCAAAATGTTAGGCTGTAAAGAAAGCGCCAAAACGCTTCAGAGCCGGCGAAAGGAGCGTCA
>JAFUBJ010000232.1 GCA_017460265.1 Atopobiaceae bacterium
CCTATTCGCAAACTACGGCATGAAATATGAGATTGTGCAACACAGCGGCCCACAGACGCCTGCTTCGGCATGGTATTTGTCTTCCTGCAACGCAATTTGGGCACCTCAACAATGCGAAGCCTTTATCCGTGTTGCAGGAAGACAAATACCATGCCGAATCGCACTTCTTGGGAGCAGTCTGTTGCAGAAAGACGAATAGTATGCCGATTCGTCGCATCGGATACCATAGGATAGAGAATCATCCCCTTGAGTGAGGACGCGCCATGGAAGACGAGAAGACGAGCAGTGCCATAGCAGACGAAATCGCCGAAAAGAAGAAGCAGTACCCCGCGGGCGTCAAGCTGGTGGGCGAGGCAAGCGCCGTGGCCACGCACATGCTGCGTCACGAGGACATCAACGGCTCGAACCGCCTGTTTGGCGGGCGCCTCATGGAATGGATTGACGACGTTGCTGGCATTGCCGCACGCCTTCAGTGCGGCGGCAACGTGACGACCGCCGCCGTTGACACGCTCGAGTTCAAGTATCCTGCCTTCCTCAATGACATCGTGGTCATCGAGGCGTGGGTCACGCACGTGGGCCGTACCTCCATGGAGGTCCGCGCCGACTCCTACGTTCTTGATCCTGCCTCGGGCGAGCGCACCATGATCAACCATGCCTACCTGACCGAGGTCTGCGTGGACGACGAAGGCCATCCCACGCCCGTACCCTGGGGACTTGTGGCAACCACGCCCAAGCAGCACGAGGAGTGCGACGGGGCGCGCCGCCGCGCCGAGATTCGCAAGATGCGCAGGGCAGAAGGCGTCTAACCAATGGCAAAAAAGGCCTTGGACAGCAGCTTGTTCCTTCCCACCACGCGCGCCGAGATGCGCGAGCGCGGGTGGGATCAGTGCGACTTTGTCTATGTGAGCGGCGACGCCTACGTTGACCACCCGTCCTTTGGACCGGCCATCATCAGCAGGCTGCTCGAGGCCAACGGCTACAAGGTGGGCATCATCGCCCAGCCCGACTGGCGCGACCCCGCCAGCGTCACCATCTTGGGCGAGCCGCGCCTGGGCTTTTTGGTTTCGTCGGGCAACATGGACTCGATGGTCAACCACTACACAGTGGCAAAGCGCCGCAGGTCAAAGGACTATTACTCCCCCGGCGGCAAGATGGGCTTGCGCCCTGACCACGCCGTGGTGGTCTACGGCAACCTCATTCGGCGCACCTACAAGCACACGCCCATCATCCTGGGCGGCATCGAGGCGTCGCTGCGCCGCCTTGCCCATTACGACTACTGGTCCGACTCGCTCAAGCGCTCCATCCTGCTCGACTCGGGCGCCGACCTCATTAGCTACGGCATGGGCGAGCACTCCATCATCGAGATTGCGGACTCCCTGAACGCGGGGCTCGACGTGCGCGACATCACCTTCATCCAGGGGACGGTCTATCGCGCACGCACCATCGAGCAGTGCGTCGAGCCCGTCATCCTGCCCACGTGGGACGAAGTCTCCTCGAACAAGCGTGCATACGCGGAAAGCTTTGGCACGCAGTATCGAAACCTCAACCCCTTCCTGGGGCACCCGCTGGTGGAGGAGTACCCGCACGGCGTCTACGTAGTGCAGAACCCGCCCTCCACGCCACTCACCACCGAGGAATTTGACCAGGTATACGAGCTGCCCTACGCCCGCACGTGGCACCCCAGCTACGATGCCGCAGGCGGCATCCCCGCACTGGCCGAGGTCAAGTTCTCGCTCACCGTCAACCGCGGCTGCCTGGGCGACTGCGCGTTTTGCTCGCTCAACTTCCACCAGGGGCGCATCATTCAGACGCGCTCGGACGAGTCCGTGCTGGCCGAGGCCGAGCTCATGACGCACGAGAGCGACTTCAAGGGCTACATCCACGACGTTGGTGGCCCCACGGCACAGTTCCGCATCCCCGCCTGCGCCAAGCAGCTGCGCGCGGGCGCCTGCCCTGACCGCCGCTGCCTTTCCCCCAAGCCCTGCAAGGCCCTGCGCGTCACGCACAAGAGCTACCTCAAGCTGCTGCGCAAGTTGCGGGAGGTGCCAGGCGTGAAGAAGGTCTTCGTGCGCAGCGGCATCTGCTTTGACTATGCCCTGCTCGATCCCGACCACACCTTTATTCGCGAACTGGCAGAGCACCACACCTCGGGACAGCTCCGCCTGGCGCCCGAGCACGTCTCGCACGAGGTCCTCGACGTTATGGGCAAACCCGGCAACGAGGTCTACCAGGCGTTCTGCCAGGAGTTTGACGCAGCGTCAAAGGCAGCGGGCAAAGAGCAGTACGTGCTCCCCTACCTCATGAGCAGCCATCCGGGATCGACCATGAAGGTGGCCGTGGAGCTTGCCGAGTTCTGCCGCGACCTCGGCTACAACCCCGAGCAGGTCAGCGACTTCTATCCCACGCCCTCGACCATCAGCACGTGCATCTACTACACCGGCCTTGACCCGCGCACCATGAAGCGCGTGTACTGCCCCATCGACCCGCACGAGAAGGCCATGCAGCGCGCGCTCATCCAGTACCGCAACCCCAAGAACCGCGCGCTGGTCATCGAGGCGCTCAGGCGTGCGCACCGCGAGGACCTGATTGGCTACGGACCCAAATGCCTCGTCCGACCGGAGAAGGACCGGCCAAAGAAGCCGGGAGGGGCAAAACGCCGCAATTCCCGCGCAAACCGCAGGCAATCGCAGCGGTGAACCAACAGCTGGCTTGCACGTTAAGTCGCGAAAACCCGAAGCGGCATCGCAGCCGAGGCTTTGAGCACCATAAAACTCGAGTTTCGATGCATTCCGGCATGAAGCATCGCTCATCGCTGCCTTTTCAACTGCACAAAAGATTTGTGATGCTCTTAGTTTATCTGGGAAAACGCATGGGCATCAAAAACTTTTGTGCAGTTAGTAAAATAGCAACTGCGCAAAAAATTCAGCTGAGATTATATTCTCCCTGTTGGCCACAATCACATCAAAAAGTTTTGCGCAGTTTGGCAATCAGGGACACTCCACGCTAGGCAATCCCATATGAAGAACGACCAGACCGCCCTTGGGCAAGCATCGAATTCAGCAACTCCTGCCGATCTCGCTTGGAATCCGTGTCCTCCAGCGCCACCTCAAACCCGCCGGTGTCCACACCAAAAACCTGGCGGGCACAGTCCAGCACCTGGCGAACCAGGTAGTCCAGATGTCCCTCCCCATAAAGGTCCTCCTTGGTGACGGGAAAGACAATCTGACCAGCGGCCGCCAACTGCCGGTTTCTCATGTTGTCATCCACCACCTTGGCCCTGACCTCTTGTAGCTTTTCCAGCAGCTTCGCCTGCTTTTCCGCTGAGGAGTCTGGATCCGCAAGCGCAGCAGCCTGAGCGGCGAGGACAAGACCTGACAAGTCAAGATGCTCTTCACCGTCATAATTCATGCCCACCGGGGCAAGCGACAGCATCAAGTCAGGGAACCTCTTCTTGGCAGCCACCCAGCTCCCCTCCGTGCCAACGTTGACGCGGTTGTTGAGCAAAACAGGGCCCATACCGTACCCTGCCTCGGAAGTTGGCAAAGACAGCATCGTGGCCAAAACCGCCTCGGGCGCGCTAATCGCATGATCGCCCACAAAGCTCAGGGCATACTTGGCCCTGGCTATTCCACGCGCTCCTTTAAAAATCGAAAGATAATCCCTTATGCGCTCCACGCTCGTTGCCGCAGGGAGCCCATCGGTTATACGCCCGCCAAGCGGATCTTCGGGAGAGCGCGCAAAGTGGCCGCAGAGCTCGTAGCCCAATAAGACCAGCATAGGCAGCGAGAAGGTCCTGGACATCTGAAGAAACAGCAGCTCGGGGCAGACAATTGAGGAATTCTCGTCGAGCCAGAGCACGGAACCAGGTGGCAGGCTTCTCGTGATGGCGTGAGCCTTGACCACGTTGCTCCGCACGCGTCCGCGGCCGGATGGTGCCAGCACATGGAGGGGGTGGCGCGCATCAGGCTGGCCCCAGCGCCACACATCAGGCGTAAAGTTCCCTTTGCCCCAGTGCTTGCCCGCCCATGGAGTGGTGCTGACGGGCGACACGGCGTCCATCTTCTCGAGACATTGGCCATCCGCCCGAAGGACGCGCACCACGTCGAGCGCCGACTGATGGGAAATCGTGACTGCCATACGCGCCTCCTCCACATAGGGTTCTCCATCATACTTCGTACGGGATTTGGCGCAACCGCCCTTTGATGCATGCCTATTTGAGAGGAGTCGTCATCAGAGACGCCCTACGTGACGCGCGGGCACCAGGCCTTAACCCAACACCCGCGCGTCACCGTTCAACGCTCAAGACTAAAGCGCCCAGTTAGCGCTCTCTGACTGCAAGCGGACCATACGCGCAAAGGTGCCGTTGGAGGCGAGCAGCTCTGCGGGCGCCCCCCCCTGCTCCGACACACGGCCATCCTCGATGACGACCACCTTGTCTGCGCCCATCACCGTACGCATGCGGTGGGCGATCACCGGCACGGTCTTGCCCACGAGCAGCCGCGAGAGCGCCCCCCTGCACGCAGGTCTCGTTCTCCACGTCAAGCGATGCCGTCGCCTCGTCAAGCAGCACGATGGGCGCGTTCTTGAGAAGGGCCCGCACAATCGAGATGCGCTGGCGCTCGCCGCCCGTAGCTACCGGCGCGTCAAAGATCTCGTTCATGCGAGCCACCGACACGTCCGACACGAACACTTCGGCAATGAGCGCAAGGGATAGCCCATGTGCTTGGATATGCGCATGCCAGCAGCTTCTCGACCATGTTTCTGCGCCACGAGGGCATGGGCCCAGCCGCATGGCGCGCGGCACATCGCAGGTAGAGCGAGGCGCGAAAGCGTCCGGATTGTGCCGCAGGCTCACCGTTCTGCGACTGTGGCTCGGGTCGGCGCCCTAACGTGATACCTGCGCCACGGTCGAGCGCTCCACGATGGTGCCCGGCACCAAGATGTGCGGGATCTCCCCGCCTTCGGACGGGTTGGTCGCAAGGTCAAAGGCGATGGCGCCCACCCGCGTGCCGTTGAAGCGATACGAGCTCAGGTCCAGGTGCGGGATCACGCCGACCAGCGAGTCGTCCACGCCGATCACGCTCACGTCTTCGGGGACGCGCAGGCCCGCGTCGCGCAGGGCATCCATCACCCCCACCGCAATGGCGTCGTTCGACGCACAGAGGGCCGGGCAGGTCTCGTCCTGCGCTCGGCGTGCGCCCAGCTCG
>JAFUBJ010000233.1 GCA_017460265.1 Atopobiaceae bacterium
GACCGTTCCGCGCCCACCGCTCTCCGGCAGCTCATAACCGCCCGTGTTGGAGACCTTCAGCAGGTAGACAAGGGTGGTTTCGTCGTAGCTCACGCCCTTCTTGCTGCTGCTCAGCGTCGTCCCCTCGTCGTAGCTCACACCCTCGGAGGTAACGGTAATCTCAACGGCGGTCGCCTTCAGGTTGTACCCTGCCGGCGCCTTGGTCTCGACCAGGTGATAGACACCAATGGGCAACTCAAACACTCTCTGCGAGGTATACGTGGCCTCGTCCGTATAGACCAGCACGCCGTCGGCCCCAGAGACCAGTCCAGACATCATGGGCTGGTCAGCCTGCTCGCCGTCAACAACCTCATAGAGGTCAAACACAGCGCCTTCCAGAACCACGGTATCGGGGTTCGCAATGTCCACCTTGATGAACTCAACCTTGGCCATCTTGCTGTTAGGAATGGTCATGGTGTACGCTACATGGCCGTCCTTTTCCGCCCTCGTGATCCACGAGGAATCGCCACCGCTGTTGATGGTTACCGTGCCGTCGTTGCCGATGGTGAAGCAAATGTCATCGCTCAGCGGGCCATACTCTTCGGCGGGCTGCGTCTCATCCAAATAGTACGTTCCGGCGTTGAGCTCCTTCATATTGACGAGAGGAACAACACCTTCGTTATCCGTCACAAGGTCCGCGAAGCCGGTCATGGGCTCATAGTCCTTGCGCGGGTTGCCCTGCGCGTCTGTGACCTGCCGATACAAGGCAAAGTGCACGTCAGCAAGTGCACCCGTATTCGGGTCAACCTTCTTGACCTCAAGCTCGGTCGTACGGTTTCTGATGGTGATGGTCGCCATGTTGTTTTCGGTGGCCTGCACAAGCGTGTAGAGGTTCGCGTCAACGTCCGAAACCGAAACCTTCCCATCGTCACCAACGACAATCTTCATCGGCGCGTCCAGCACCACGTAGCCCTTCGGCGTGGACGTCTCGGTCAGGTAATAGGTTCCCGGCGAGACGTACGCAATGGTAATCAGGCCGTCTGAGCTGCGCGACGTGTACTTATCGAGCGCCACGTCGACACCCTTCCCATCCTTGAGGGTAAACGCTGCGCCTGCCAAAGGCGTCTCATAGTCCCACTTGGTCTTGTACAGCTTGATGCCTGGGCGAGAGTTGGTCACGGTGTCCGTCCGGACGTTCTCGTTATGGGTGGTTTGCTCTCCCCGCTCGTAAGTGACGCTGTATTGATAGCCGTCCTGATTTCTGCCCCCATATGGCTTGCCACCCACGGTTAGCGTGCCGCCATCAGAAATGGGCGTAACCGTAGCACCCTCTCCAAGGGTCACCACTCCATCATCATCAACCGTGTAGCTGCCAGTCAGCGTCACCTCGTAGGCTAGGTACTTATCAAACTGGACGTTCTGCAGGTTGCCGAAGAAGTAGTAGACGGAGGGGTTCGTGTTGCCCGAAGGCTCGGCGTCCAGCTGGCGAACGCTGCTTTCCACGAGGGTCTCAACCTCGGGATTTCCGCTCTTAACATACACCGCAAAGAAGATGGGGTCGTGGTCCTCCATGAAGTCCTTGTCGGTCCAGACCTTCTCGACGGTCAGACCCCAACCCTTCTGGTTGCGAACCTCAATCTCTGGGGTCTCGCCCGCCTTGATGGTGTTGCTGTAGGGGTCGTACTGCATTACCCGCGGATCGGTATCCATGCGCGTGTACCCATCGGACAGGCGCAGCGTGTAGCCCTTGGGAATCTCGTAGTCGCGCTCCTCCACCATATACTTTGTGTCTACGATGAGGTCGCGCACCTCGACGGTGTGGTCTGCCGGGATCTTGGAGATGGAGCCGTTCTGCGAGGTCTTGAAGACGATGGACTCCTTCTCGGCGTTGGTCAGCGTATCAAGATGGGCTTTCAACGTGGCGTAGTCCGTGATGCCTAGCGAGACAAACTTGCCCTGCGTGGCATCCCACTTGCAGTAGTATCCGTCCCCGTCCTTCACGTAGTACGAATAGAGGTTTGCCAGCGGGAGGTCTTCGTCATCGGCGCTCTCGTTGCCCAGGTACAGACGGAACGAGAAGGTCGTGTCGTTTTCGGGATAATGCAGCGGGGTTACGCCATCCGAGTCATACAGCCGCTTGGTAATGTTGAGCTCGCGCATGGCGCCTTCCGCCACGTGATTGACATAGTCAACCTGCGAACGATTCTCGAGCGTATCGGCGGCGGTCTTGTAGTCATGGCGGGCGGTGTTGCCAACCATGTTCTGCGTCGTGATGTCATTTGTGGTGTCGTTGACGGTCGTGCCGTTTGCCGTGACCTCTTCGTATATGCTTGGGTTCACGCCGCATTCCACGACGTAGTAGTCAACAACGTCCTCGGGCAGCGCGACCTGCGCGGTCTGCCCAGGCTTCAGGAAGAAGACGTTTTGGTACGACTCGGTGCCACCAGCCGGCGTGAAGCTATCGGCAAACCTGACGTTTGCGGTGCTTCCCTTGTAGGTAACGTTGTAGTTGTCCTCGTCGTCCTTCTCGCTCAGTAAGTGATAATCGCTGTCGCTCTTGCTCATGTAGTAAATCTGGTACGGGAACTCGATGAGGTCGTTGGCCGGATCAACGCCCTCCCCCGCGAGCTTCTTGCTGAGCAGGAAGGTTCCCGGCTTGACGGCAGCCAGGTTAAAGCGCATGTGCAGGTTGGACGCGCCGGCTCCACGCTCCATGTAGAACATGCGCATGGTGTGGGTGGAGTAGTCCTTAAAGACGTATTTGCCATCGGCGTTCTTCTCGAAGATTTCGTCAAGCTTCTCGGCAATTTCAGTCTCCGAAAGGCCACGCGCTGCGTAGTTGCTCTTGAAGGTGTCATACAGCGTTGAGTTGCCGTTGGAGCTGGTAATCACACCTGTGCGGAAGTTGACGGTTCCCACCTGTGCTTGGTGGACGCCTCCGAGGTCAATGACCAGCTCGCCATCAACGTAGAGCCAGAAGTCGTCGTCGCCCGAGAACTCAAAGATGATGTCATGGCCCCAGTCGTCCAGACCGCTTGCCGTCTGCGTGAACGAGGCGCTCATCTCCATGCCAAAGAAGTAGTCGACGCCGTTGCCGGTGGAGTCATTATGCGCGACGTTGTTGTCACCAATGAGATAGAGTTTCTCGCCCTTGCGAGGATTGGAGTCGGGCAGCTCGGTCGCCGTCACGCTGGTCTGGTTTGTGATGATGTTGCCATTCGCATCAATTGCGAAGCCCTTTTCGGCGGAGATGTCGTTGTACGGCATGAACTGGCCATGCTCGCGCGTGACCTTGTGCTCGCTGTTTCCCGTGATGGCACCAATCTGGTCATAGACCGTGAAGGTGCCGTCCTCGTTGAAGTGCGCGAAGTTCTCGGTGGAGTTGTACTCAAAGTAGCCGCTCTCGTTGTAGATGCTTTGGATGAACAGGTGGTTCGCCGACTGCATCTCGTCTGCATCAAAGAGCTCCGAGAGCGCCTTCTGGTTTGAAAGAACGGTCGGATACCCCTCTTCGCTTAGGTTCGTGCTCAGCAATCCCTTGCCGCCATCAGCGGTACCCATGACCTCGGTCTGATGCGGGTTGCGGTCTTTGTCCTTATCGCTGTTGAAGTCGATCATCTTCATCTCGATGCCATAGGCGTTGCTGTCGACTGTGGCAACGGTGGTGGTTTGCGGCGCGTCAGGATCCTCGCTCGTGGGAACCATGATGGCAAAGTAGAAGTCATCAGCGTCGGCAAGCGCGCAGGGGACAACATGGCCATCCTCGACCTTGAGTCCGGAGTAGGAGTAATTGTTCTCATCCCAGGCGATAATGGTGGTGTAGCTCTCGCCGTAACGGCGTCCGTTGAGGTTGATGCCGATGGTAGCGTCAGACAGCACCTGATCGCTGTGGACCTGCGGGGCGATGTAGTCCCCATACTGGACGTTCTGCAGCTCATAGAAGTAGTTGAGCGAGCCGTCGGGCTCGCGATACTCCGTGAACTCCCACAGGGCATCGTTGACCTTGGTGCCAAACCACTCAATGTTGTCGCCGGCGTCGTAGCACGGGATGAGCGACCCATCGCTGTCCACGGCAAAGAACTCGTAGCGCTTCTTGGTGTCGTTCCACACGCGGGTGTAGATGATGACCTGCGCACCGTCAGGAACCTTCTCTGTGTCGGAGACGCTGACCTTCTGCGCGGTGTAAAGCGTAAAGTCACTGTTGTCGAGGACGCTGTCATCCGCGAGGTTCAGCCACGTGGTAACCTCGCTGCTTTTCTTGGCGTTGAACCCCGAGCTCGTGTAGTTCAGGGCGTAGTCGTTGACGGTAAAGTGCCACTTTCCGCTATTGCTTCCCGTACCTGGGACGGCTCGGACAAGAGACTTCTCGGGGTCGGGAGTGTCGCTCAGGCTTACGCTCGTGCCATCGACGACGAGGTACTTGTTGCCCGACTTGAGGTAGTACTTGTCTTCCTCAACAGACTCGAGGGTCCACTTGCTGATGTCGCTGTCCTCGGTTACGAGAAGGACGCCATCGTTGGTGAGCACGTTGGGCTTCATGGACAGATCTTCGGCCGCGAGGTGCGATGCGTCCGTCGCTTCTAATCCAAGGGCTGCGGAAGTCGTCGTATCGTTGTGGTAGGCGATGCCGTAGGCCTTACCGTCAAGCCCGTATGGGTCCTTCTTCATCTTGCAGGAGTCCGCAATGGTGAGGGTGACGCAAGCGTTGCCTGGATTGTTGTTATCGGTATAGAAACGGATTCCTACACCGCCGTTGGAGTATTGCAGCCATTTATTAACGCCTTGAATCTTGAGGAAGAACTTGCTGTCGGAGCTCTTGCTGATCTCGAACACGGTTGCAGAACTCTTGCTAGTTGTAAGCCCAGCAAGGGTGTCAGAGGTGTTCGTAATGTAGTGGGGAACCTCTTCTCCTTGGCTGTTCTCTGCAAGAGTGTAGATTAGGTACGTGCCGTTGCCCGTCGACTCAAAATACCACGTGTCAGCCGCGGTAACGTCATTGGTGCTGAGCTCGAAGCAGCTTTTGCTGTTGAGGCTCTTCTTGAAGTAGTAGTTGTTTGAGGTGCCCCTGGTCACCGAGAGGTAATAGGCCTCGCCTTCCTCTATGTCGCTTGGGTCTGTCACCGTCTCGACCTCAATCGTGGCGGGCTCGTGGTCCTCCTCTACAATCGCGTACACCGAGAAGCTCTCGGCCGCAAAGCTCACGGCGTCGCCGTCCACGGTTGCGTCCCAGACCACGTCCGGCACGTCCGCGTCGTCGGCAAAGTGCACGACCTGCGTGGTGGTGGACTCGTCGTCGGACTTGTCGGCCAGCTCGATCCGTACGTCAACCGGCGCGGCAATCTCGACCTTGTTCCCGTTCTTGTCAACGATCTTGATGTCAAAGAGGCGCGCGTACGTGGTGCTGCCAAACTCCCAGCCAAGCGCGCTCTCGACCTGCGCAACGTAGGTCTCGTACGGGGTCGGCGCGGCGTCGGTGCCCTCCTGCGGCGGCAGGATCTCTTCCACCGCCAGCGTGGCGCCCGCGGGCACGCCCGCGTCAGAGCCGCACGTCACCGTGATGTGGTAGTTGTTGCCATCGCTGGCCAGCACGTCCTTCTCGATCTTCATCTCGATCACGCCAAAGATCGAGAAGCTCTCCGTGGTGAAGGTGGCATCCACGCCGGTCTCTGCCTCGGCGTCGGCCGGGGCGATGGCGGCGTCCACCACCTCGACCTTGCGGCTGTTGGTGAGGTGCACGACGGAGGTGGTCTCCGTGGCCTGCACGCCGGTCGTGAGCACGATGTTGACCTCGACGGGGGCCAGCGGCTCGAGCGTGGCGCCGTCCTTCATGATCGAGATGTCAAAGAAGCGCGCGCTGGCAACCGTCGCGTCGTCGTACTCCGACGTAGCGGCGTCCTTCGCGCGGTTGAAGACCTGCGAGAAGTTGCTGTCGTTCTCCGTGACCTCGCGCACCACGAGCTCGGCTCCGTCGGGGATGCCGGCGTCCTCGGTGTAGGTGACGGAGATCTCGTCCGTGCGGCCGTCGGAGGCGGTCATCGTCTGCTGCAGCTTCTTGACGGCCATGATGTAGACGGAGAAGGAGTTTGCCTCAAAGGCGACCTCATCGGCGGGGTTGGGTGCGTCGCTTTCCGCGACCACGGTGGCGTTGCCCTGGTCGTCCACGTGCAGGACGACGGAGCTGCCCTCGGCCGGGCCGTTGATGTTGGTCATGGTGACCGTGATGGGCACGAGCGGCTGGATCTCTTGGCCGTTGGGGTCAATGAAGACCACGTCGACGGCGCTGATCTGCTCGTAGACACCGGGGGCGGCGGACATGACCGCGTCGGTGACGTCTTGGGAGTCGACCGTGGTGACGTGCATGATCGTGCCGGCCGGAAGGGCGCCGCGCGGGGCCTGGGCGGTGACCAAGTTGTCGCCCGCCGTGGCCTCAAAGTCCTGCTTGGGGAAGGATGCGTCCAGGTAGCGGTAGGTGTCGGCGCTGGAGCCCTTGTTCATGGCTGTGGCTTCCCGAACCGAGCTGATGGC
>JAFUBJ010000234.1 GCA_017460265.1 Atopobiaceae bacterium
ATCCAGCGGCCCATCGACGACACCAAGGACGTCATGGTCGTCTCGGTCACTCACCGAGAGGACACCTCCGTCATTGGCTATCGCGTGTTTGCCAACAAGGGCATTGTCGCCGACGGCACGGTATACAAGAAGCACGTGAACTTCCGCGACATCGAGGACGTGCTGGCTACCGTCAAGGTGGATGGCGTCAACGTCCGCGAGCTTGACGCGGTGGGCATTGCCATGCCGGGCATCATCAACCGCGAGTCGGTCTCGATGCCGGCATCCGATATCCGCGACTACGACCTGGGGCGCGAGCTGGAACGCCGCTATGGCATTGAGGTCTACATGGACAACGACGCAAACGCGGCGGCCATGGGCTGCTACATGAGCCAGACCGACTTCGATTCCGTGGTGTTCCACATCCAGCAGACAGGCAAGATTCCGTGCAGCGAGGGCGTGGTGGCAGACGGCCACCTGGTGAAGGGCCGCCTCAACTACGCGGGAGAGTTGGAGCCCGTTGCCTGGCTGATGGGCTTCTCGGGCGACCCGTACGAGATGGTCTGGACCTACGAGGGCATGACAGAGATCGTGGCAAACTACCTGACCGCCAGCATCTGCGCCATGTCGCCGGACGCCATCTATGTGTCATCGCCGCTTGTGCGCGACATGGATGAGCTGCGCGAATGGATTTGGCGCACCGTTCCGATGGCCTACGTGCCCGAGCTGCGCTGGGTTGGTGACCCGCGCGAGCTCATGTACTTGGGCGAGCTGGCGCTGTGCATCGACAAGCTGGTCAACCCGAGGCCCCACAGGAAGTGGTAGCTGGATGGGACCAGAGGGTCCGACCCTCTGGTCCCACGTCACCCGGTTAGATCTCGTAGCACCAGACGGGCTCGGGGGCTCCTGCCTGCCGCACGACCACCTCTTGGTCCTTGACGCCCACGCGCGCGTTTTCGGGCACCGACTCGACCACAAAGGCGCTACCGCCAATGACCGACCCAGATCCGATGACGGTGTCGCCCCCCAAGACGCTCGCGTTTGAGTAGACCGTGACGTAGTCGCCCAGGGTGGGGTGGCGCTTGACGCCAGAGAGCGCCTGCCCCTTGCGCGTTGAGGTCGCGCCCAGCGTGACGCCCTGGTAGATCTTTCCGTGCGTTCCGATCTCGGTCGTTTCGCCAATGACCACGCCCGTTCCGTGATCGATGAAGAAGTATTCGCCGATCGTGGCGCCTGGATGGATGTCGATGCCCGTGGCGCTGTGAGCCTGCTCGCTCATGAGGCGTGGAATGAGGGGGACGTTGCGCACATACAGCTCGTGCGCAATGCGATGCACCAGGATGGCGTGCATGCCGGGGTAGCACAGGATGACCTCCTCGCGGCTCTGGGCCGCGGGGTCTCCCTCAAATGCCGCCTCGGCATCCTTCAGCAGCAGCTGCTGGAGCCGGGGAAGCTCGTCGCAGAACTCCTCGGCAATGACGGCGGCTCGCTCGCACGCCTCCTCTTCTGCGAGGTTGTGATCGGCGTAGAGGAGGGCTCGACGTACCTGCTCGCCCAAGATGCGCTCGATGCGCATGAGGCGCTCGCCCACCAGCGTGGAGCTGCTCTCGCCTGCAGGGGAGTCATCGTCAAAGTACCCGGGAAACATGAGGGCGCGTATCTCCTCCACCAAGCGGTAGATTGCGCTGCGCCGCGGAAAGATGCTCTTGTGTCTCTCGAAGAAGGCCGCCTCGTCACCATAGCCATTCATGATTGCGTTGATGCGGCGCTCCAGGCTGTGTGCCACCATAGCTGGTCTCCTCTGGTCGACGTTGTCTGAGAGCTGACAGCGTAGCACAGAGGTTAGTCCATCTGCGGCTTTTCACCTAAGCGTTGCCTCTCTTGCAACACATGGCTGCTACGATTGACTAGTGATGTGGGAGGGTGAATGTACATGGGTGAAAAGAAGGCCAACACAACACGCATAGCCCTTGTCGGCAGCATCATTGTTGCAATCATCGTCGTGCTTGGCACCGTTTGGATGGGACAAAGCGCCGCACGGGACACCAAGAAGGCGGCACGTGCGGTCAGCTTGCTGTACCTTGACGAGCTGGCGGGCCGCAGGGAACAGGTCGTCGCTGCCAACCTGCAGGAATACATCAATGACATGTCCGTGGCAATCGGACTCATGTCAGATGAGGACCTGAACGACTTCGAGCACTTTAGGCAATACCAGGAGCGCCTAAAGACCATCTACAACCTTGACAAGTTTGCCTTTGTCGACGATGAGGGCGTCATCTACACGTCGCAGGGCACGCAGGACGACATCGGCATGTACCGCTTTAACCCAAAGACGATTAGCGGACCGGAGATTTCCATCCTCAACCTCGAGACCCCCGACAAGAAGGTCATCATTGCCATGCCAGCAGACCTTACGGTCGAGGAGACCCACCTGCTCGCATGCTTCATAGAGATAGACATGAACGAGATGCTCAGGGGCGTTTCGATGGAGTCGCTGGAAAACGAGGCGACCTTCTGCAACATCTACACCAACTCCGGCATCGCGTTGAGCAACACGGTCCTAGGTGGCCTTGCCGTAGAGGACAACCTCCTCTCTGCCATGACGAACGCACAGTTTGACGATGGCTATTCGTACGATACGTTTATCGAGGCGTTCGAAAACGGTCAGCGGGGCGAGGTGTCGTTTACCTATAACGGCATCGAGGAGACGCTGAGCTTTGCGCCCATCGAAGGCACCAACTGGCTGCTGACGTACCTCATCCGCGAAAGCGTCATCAGCGAGCGCATCGGCTCGATCTCCGATGACATCATCATACGCAGCGTCATCCAGTCACTTCTGACGATTGCGGCCCTCGTCGCGATGTTTGCCTTCATCATCTCGCAGAGCCGCAAGAACGCCCAGCTGCTTCTTGAGCAAGAGACGGCCGCTGCGGAAAACCGAGCGCGAAACCAGGAGCTCGAGCAGAGGCTTGCCCTGCAGGAGCAGCTGCTCGAGCAGGAACGCAGGCGCGAGCAGCAGACCCAGATGATCACGGCGCTCGCCTCGGACTACCGCAGCGTCTACTTCATTGACCTGGATAGCGACAGTGGCGTGTGCTACCAGGCCCGCGCTGGTGCCGAGAAGGGCTTGTCGGCTGGCGAGACCTTCCGCTATCTGAATGCCTTCACCGCATACGCGGACAACTACATCACAGAGCAGTACCACGACGAGTTCATCCGCTTCATCCAACCGGAGGCGGTGAGGGAGGCCCTGGGTGAGAACAGGGTGATCTCATACCGCTATATGGTGCACCTCGATGGCCGCGACTCCTACGAGATGATTCGCATGTCCGGCGTGAACACGAAGGACAACGAGGACGGTGCCGTTCACGCCGTGGGTGCGGCCCTCATGGACGTGGACGCAGAGACGCGCAAGGCCTTGGCGCAAAACCAGGCGCTGAGCGACGCGCTGAAGGTTGCGGAACGCGCAAGCGAGGCCAAGTCATCGTTCCTCTCGAGCATGAGCCACGAGATCCGCACCCCCATGAACGCCATCATCGGCCTTGACAACATAGCCCTCAATGACCCCGAAACACCCGAGCATACACGGGATTACCTGCGAAAGATTGGCTCCTCGGCAGAGCATCTCCTCACGCTCGTCAATGACATCTTGGACATGTCGCGCATCGAAAGCGGCCGCATGGTCCTCAAGAACGAGGAGTTCTCGTTTGCCCAGCTGCTCGAGGCGATCAACACCCTGTTCAGCGGCCAGTGCGAGGAGCGCGGACTCGACTATCAGTGCCACATCAACGGCGAGGTCGACAACAACTACATCGGCGACAATATGAAGCTCAGGCAGGTGCTCATCAACATCTTGGGCAATGCCGTCAAGTTCACGCCAAGAGGTGGCAGCGTACAGATGGACGTCGAGCGCACGGCGCACTTTGATGGCCAGTCGACGTTGCGTTTTACCATCTCGGACACCGGCATAGGCATGAGCGAGGAGTTCCTTCCGCACATCTTTGACACCTTTGCGCAGGAGGATGCGTCGGCGACCAGCAAGTACGGCAGCTCGGGTCTGGGCATGGCGATAACCAAGAGCTTTGTCGAGATGATGAATGGCGACATCGAGGTACGGAGCGTGAAGGGGGAGGGCTCGACCTTCGTCGTCACCGTGACGCTGGCAGACGCGCCCCACGCGGGAGAGGGAGATTCGTACGCCGACATCCATCCGCAGGACATGCGCGTGCTCGTCGTTGACGACGACCCCGTTGCGTGCGAGCATGCAAAGCTCGTGCTCGAGGGCGCGGGCATCGCCTCCGAGATTGCCAAAAGCGGTGCCGAGGCCGTCGAGATGGTCCGGCTGCGGCATGCCCGCCGAAAACCCTACAACCTCATCCTCGTTGACTGGCAGATGCCCGAAATGGACGGCGTGGAGACCACCCGCCAGATTCGCGCCATCATTGGCAACGAGTCGGCCATCGTCATCCTGACGGCCTACCAATGGGACGAGGTCCTCGAGGAGGCCACTCAGGCAGGCGTCGACAGCTTCATTCCCAAGCCTCTCTTTGTGGAAACGGTCATCGAGGAGTTCAAGTTCGCGATGAAGCGCAAGGGCATTCTTGTGGGCGAGGGAGGCCACAAGGCAGACCTGAAGGGCAGAAGGATACTGCTTGCAGAAGACATGCAGGTCAACGCCGAAATCATGATGATGATTCTCAAGATGCGCGAAATGGAGGTTGACCTCGCGGAGAACGGCAGGATTGCCGTTGACAGCTTTGGCAGCCACGAGCCGGGCTACTATGACGCCATCCTCATGGACATGAGGATGCCCGAGATGGATGGCCTTGAGGCGACGAGGACCATCCGTGCCATGGACCGTCCTGACGCGCGCGAGATCCCGCTCATCGCGCGTACCGCCAACGCCTTTGACGAGGACGTGCAGCGGAGCCTGCAGGCCAGCCTGAACGCGCACCTCACCAAGCCCGTGCAGCCGGAGTCGCTCTTTGAGACCCTCGAGAGCCTGATCAAGGACGAGCCTTTGCCGTCAGAGTCGGCGAGAAGGCGC
>JAFUBJ010000235.1 GCA_017460265.1 Atopobiaceae bacterium
CGGGAGGAGGGTACAGTCAGAGGGGAAGGGATGGGAGTACCCCCTCAACGCCTCCGTCGAGGGAATGCGCGCCGACATACGGTACGAGGCCGCCCTGGACCTCATCTAGGAGGGGCCACCAACATCAACGCAATGCCGACGTGTACTCTATGTCCTAAGTTGGCGAGACAAAGACGCGCTACCATAGGTAAAAGGAAACAGACAGTAAAAGAACCGGGCATGTTCCCCTTAGGAAGGATTGTCCATGGACGATTCAAGCAGCAAGACCCCAAGTCGCACCGCCGGCGAGGCCGGCTGGCACGTCTCTCGCTATAACCTCAGTGCTCCCATCCCCGATTCTAAGAACTACGCGATCACCAACCTCTTCAAGGGGACGTGTGCGGAGTACACACCCCTCGAACTCTATCTTCTGAGCGTGCTCGACGAACTGGACGAACATCACCCCATCATCGAGCGCTTTGCCCGGCGCGGCATCATCGCAAACTTCGACGAGCAAGCCGCACTTGAGGTCATGGGACGCGGCGCCTGTGGCGGCGGTCGCTCCGTCGGCCTCACCCTGTGCCCCACGATGGGATGCAACTGTGACTGTCCCTACTGCTTTGAGGACCACGGCCGCGGCAAGATGAGCCAAGAGATCCAGGACGACATCGTGGCGCTAACCGAAAAGATGCTGGATGCGAGCCGCGCCAAGTCGCTGTTTATCAGCTGGTTTGGCGGCGAGCCGCTCTTGGCGCCCGACATCATCGAGTCGCTTTCGGAACGTCTCATTGCCCTTGCCGAAGAGCGCAACGCGACCTACAACGCAAGCATCGTCACAAATGGCTACCTGATGAGCCAAGACATCGTTGACATGCTGGAACGTGTCAAGGTGACAAGCGCCCAGATAACCATCGACGGGCTGGGCAAGACGCATGATGCGACGCGCCACCTTGTGGGCGGCGGATCCACCTTCTCGCGCATCGTCTCCAACCTGCGCGACTGCAAGATTCCGTTCAGGGTGAACATCCGCCACAACGTCCATGAGGGAAACATCGGCGAGGTCGACGAGCTGAGGGAATTTGTGGAAAAGCTGGCCCAGGAGTCCGGCAACGACCTTTCGTATTACCCCGCCCTCGTCACGGGAAGCGCCACGGCCGACAAGCGCGGCAAGCAGGTGGGGCTGCTCTGCGAAAGCGACGCAAGCGCCATTGGCGTCCAGCGCGAGGCAGGCCGCTTCGCGACGGGACGCGGCTCGTACTGCGGTGCGCACTCCTTGTGGTCGCTGGGAATCGATGACCAAGGCAACCTGCAGAAGTGCTGGGAGGCCATCGACAAGCCCGAAATCAGCTTTGGCACGGCCCACGATTGGGACCCCAACAACCCCTTCCTCACGGCATCTGTTCCCGACAACCTGACCAAGTTCCTCAACACCGCCTGCCCCGTTCCCGACGAGGAGTGTCAGGAGTGCGTCTGGCTCCCCACGTGCACGGGAGGCTGTCCCTACAAGAGGCTCTTCAGCAGTCGGGAGTGCATCGCGTTCAAGAACGACCCCGAGTCCTATGTGCTAGCGCTCCACGCACGCATCGGAGAAGAGAAGGACGCGGACAAACAGCAGCAAGAAGACTAGGCACGGACAGATCATGGACTTCTCCCTCATCTACAACATCATCTATTCCCTTGCCGCCCGCGATGGGCGCGTAGAGGCGCTCTTTGGACCAACTGCCCCGCTCGCATTAGATGCGTTTGTCCACAGCGTGCCGTGCGGCACCTTTCCCGAGTTGTGGTTTGAGCTCCCCCTCTTAGGTGACCCCTGGTTTGACCTCCATGTTCTTACCAGCAGGGACAGCCTTGTTCCGGACATGTCGTTTACTGCCGAGACGACGGGCGGCTATCCCGAAACCTTTGCATGGTTCGCGCGCCAAAACGACGTCAGACAGCTTGCCTTGAGCTGGGACGTGGGATCGAGAGGCGCGGACACGCCCGCCTGCCAGCTTTTGATGCGGAAGGGGAACCTGGCGGAGTCGAGCGCCTTCTTTGAGGCGGTAAACAGGCCCGAAGCCGTTGAACCCTATCGTGCGTTTGTCAGGAGTCTGCCAAAAGGCTGGTTTGCCTGCTATGCGGGCACCTTCCCCAACAGGTCCGACGCACCCGTCCGCGTCGAGTGCATACCCACCCCCGAGCAGCAGCAGATGTATGCCCAGGACGCAGGTGCGCTCGAGCGAGACTTGCGTCAAGTGGGGTTGACCACGTTGGTCGACACGCTCCTGCCCCGCTGCCAGCTGCTCGCCCAGTCACCCTACCGCATCGAGTTCCAGTTTGACATCACAGAAGAGGGGCAGGCCGGTCCCACCATAGGGGCAAGTGTGCGCTTCCCGCCTCCCACTGCCTCCAAAATGGAGCCGTGCTTTGACACGCAAGGGCCGGCGGGTGCCCTGATGGAGCATGTCGAAGACTGGGGGCTTGCCGACCATCGCTGGACCCTGCTGCAAGACGCCATGTTTTCCAAGAGGATCAAATCGGCCAATGATTCTTTTCTGATGTACTGCTTCCCCGCGTTCATCAAGCTTCGCTGGCGCAACGGAGCCCCCGTCGACGCCAAGACCTATCTCATGGCGGGTGTTCAATGAGAGAGCCATCGCTTGCGGACTCCTTTGAGGTGCTGTGCCTGCAGGCGGCCGACCAGGGACGCGGTCCCGTCCTGTTTGGCGACAGCCTTGCCCGGGCACGCACCTTGGCCAAGCCCTTCATCGTCGGCGAGCTCTTTCCCGACGTGTATCTTGAGTTTCCCCTCAAAGGTGACCCCTTCCTTGATGTCACGGTGCTCTATGGGCAGGTGAAGCCCGGCACACGCATTGACTCAGAGGCGGCGGCAGGGGCCGATGTCGTCTTCGACTGGTTCTCTGACGTACGCAAGGAGCATGAAAGGGTGTCGTTTGGCTTTGAGCTCGACACCCATAAGGAGGATCTCCCTCCTGCCGCCATTCACTTTCAGCCCCGCAATCTCACAGAGCTGGTGGAGCCGTTCTGCCGCGCCATTGGCGAGCCAGAGCGTGCAAAGCTCTACGTCAACACCTGCAAGCGCATGCCCCCCGAATGGCAGCTGTCCTTCTTTGGCCTGTTCAGGGGAAGGCCTGACAGCCCCCTGCGCATCTGCGGCTACCTCTCGAAGGAGGAGGGAGAGCGCTGCGCACAGGACAAGAGCGCCCTTGTGGAGGTGTTTGATCAGGTGGGTTTTAGCGACTATGACAACGAGATGCTCGAGCAGATATGCCGCCTCATGGTCAGCGCGCCGAAGGGGCTCGACTTTCAGTTTGACGTCTACCCCGACGGAACGCTGGGCGACACCTTTGCCATAGATGCTCAGTTCCAGATCGAGCGTCCTCAGGCGGTGCTGGAATCATTCTCGAGCGGCGTCGCATCGCGCGTCATCAACCTCTTTGAGGAATGGGGCATCACCGATGACCGTTGGCAACGTGCCGTCGAGGCCACCTTTGCGCGCTCCATTCCCGTTGAGCGCGACAACGGGTCCATCGGCAAGTTTGCCTTCACGCTCATGCCGCAATGGACAAAGGCCCGTTGGCGCAACACCGTCCTGCAGCCCGCAAAGCTCTACTGCCTGGCCAACGCATGCATGTTAGACAAGGATGACGAGTAGGCTCGCGTAACGCTTGCTTTGGTTCGACGTACCGGAAGGGCGACACCCTTTTTGTACGCCAAACTGCATATGGGCGGTTGCCCGAAGGAATAAGCCTCCGGGCCACCGCCCATACGTCACTCAAGGGTGTGTCCCCAATCAGTGCTGACCCTCGTCACCATGAAGGGTCTCGAGAATGCCTGCGGCGGCAAGCATCTCAAGATCATCGTCGGCGAGCTCACGGGTTTCGGCACCCGCATCAAGCACCTCAAGGCAACGAGCAAGAAGCCCCTCTCTAAACGCCTCGGTCCCTTCTGAGTAGTCCTTCTCCAGGACGCTCGTTATCTGCTTCTCATCCATTGCCGCTCTCTTCCTATCTTGTCCGAAATCTTATGCGTTGTAACTAATACATACGCACGGAGCGAATCGTCTCAAAAATATTTTAAATGTCCTTTAAGCATCCTGCGCCCGGGAAACAAATCATGCGAACGATAAGCGATAAAACGTGATTGTTTCTTCGATTGCAACGCAACACCTGTATGATTACCTCTAGGCAATTTATAGGTGGGCGAGGAGGCACGTGTGGCGAGCAACGGCGGATTTAGTCTTGTTGGTTCCGGCAAGAGGGACCGCAAGAGTTCGTTTGAGCACTATTATCGCGAGAGCTATTCGCTGGTCTACAACTATGTGCTGCGTCGCACGTCAAACCG
>JAFUBJ010000236.1 GCA_017460265.1 Atopobiaceae bacterium
GCTCACGCCCTGGTCGTAGCTCCGCGTGCCTTCCGCCCACTCTCGCTCGCCAGCCTCGAGCGTGCGGCTCGCCTGCGCAAGCTGCGCCTTGGCATCGTCAAGCTGGGCCTTCAAGTCAACCAGCTGCTTGCGGCCGCTTTCCAGCTGGGACCATGACTCGCCAAGTTGCCGATCGCCGTCAAGAATCTGCTCCTCGGCAGCAATCAGCTCTGCCGCGGCATCGGCAAGCTCCGCCTGCGCGTCGGAAAGCTCCCGCGCCGCATCATCAAGCTCGGCCTTGGCATCGGCAAGCTTCTTCTGCGCATCGGCCTTCTCGCGCTCGTATTCCGCTTTGCGATCGTCCAGCTCTGCCTGGGCGTCCGACCTCACGTCGGCAAGACGCGCCTGCGCAAGGGCGTCCGCCGTCTCCTCAAAGCGGCCCTTGACCGTGTCGACCTCGTCCTGATAGGTTTCCGACCCGCTCACCAGGCCAAGGGCGCTCGGCACCTGCACATAGACCTCGGTGTAGGGAGCGTCGTTAAACGACTGGGGCGCCACGTACAGGTATTGGCCAATCATGCCCGAACCGAGCGACGTCGAGCCAAACGATCCCGTGTAGGGATAGTAGGACGCGCTCACCCGGCCGACCACGACAAAGGTCCGCGTGGAGAGGAGCTCGTCTACGTCCTGGGTACCGTAGAGGACCTCCACCGTGTCGCCCACACCGAAGCCGGACGGATAGTCTTTGTCCGCCGTGATCACGCACTCCCCTGCCTTGGTGGGCCAGCGGCCCTCGCGCAGCATGAGACGGTTGAGGTAGCTCTCGTCCGAGGACGCGACCGCGTAGCGCGATACCTGCTCGGACTCGGACGCCACCTCCACGTCAAGCGACGACACGCGCACCGCCAGCTGGCTTTGGCCGAGCTTTGCCATGACGTCGCAGGTGACGGCAGGCATGACGGAGCCAACCCCCTCCACCGATTTGATGCGCCCCACGTCGTTTGATGAAAAGCCCAGCGTCGAGACCAGGCGGATGTCGTAGAGAGAGGTGCCGTCGTAGAAGGCGTCACCTGCCGCGCGCATGTCTGGGCCGCTCATCTGCAAGCCCGCAAAGAAGCCGCAGCCCAGCGCCGTGATGCCCATGATGGCAAGAAAGCGCCCCAACGAACCGCGGACGCTGCGGAACAGGTCTTTGAGATATGCCGAGCCCACGGCGCCGCCTACCACTCGACGCTCATGGCGTCGGTGGGGTGCGCGTTGAGCGTGATGCGGTCCGCACGTCCCTCGCGCACCTCTATAACTCGGTCGGCAATCTGGGTGAAGGCGGAGTTGTGCGTCACGATGGCAACGGTGCGCCCCGTCTCGCGGCAGGTGTCCTGCAAGAGCTTCAGGATCTGCTTGCCCGTGCGATAGTCGAGTGCGCCTGTCGGCTCGTCGCAAAGCATGAGCTTGGGGTTCTTGGCAAGCGCTCGGGCGATGGCCACGCGCTGCTGCTCGCCGCCCGACAGCTGCGCGGGAAAGTTGTCCATGCGGTCCGCAAGGCCAACCTGGGCCAAGACCTCCTCTGCCGCAAGCGGGTCGCGACAGATCTGGCTTGCCAGCTCCACGTTTTCGAGCGCCGTGAGGTTCTGCACCTGGTTGTAGACCTGGAAGACAAAGCCAATATCGTGGCGGCGATACATCGTGAGCTCCCGCTCGGAAAGGCCCGAGACCTCGCGATCGTCAAGGGTTATCGTGCCGGACGTGGCACTGTCGATGCCTCCCAGCATGTTGAGGACGGTCGTTTTGCCCGCGCCGGACGGCCCCACAATGACCACAAGCTCGCCACGCTCAATCTGGAAGCACATGCCGTCGACCGCATGGACCTCGACAGACCCCATGCGGTACGTCTTGCAGACATCTTTGAATTCGACAAATGCCATGCTGCCCCTTTGCTTTACGGTCAAATAGTA
>JAFUBJ010000237.1 GCA_017460265.1 Atopobiaceae bacterium
GTCAAAGGGCAGCTCGTCCACCAAGAAGTGGTCCTCTACCAGGGCGTCGTCATCCAGTCCCGTCTCTTCATGGGCGCACTTGATGATGGCCATGTCAATGAGGTTGAGCATGCCCGTCTCGAAGTGGCTGTTCAGGAAGGCGTGACGCAGAACGCGCGCGTCCTCGCGCCCGGTCACATCCAGGTGACGCTCAAGCACCACGCGGTCCTCGGTCAGCGTTCCCGTCTTGTCGCTGCACAGGGTATCGATGGACCCCAGGTTCTGGATGGCATCAAGGCGCTTGACGATCACGCGGCCACGGCTCAGGTCCACGGCGCCCTTCGCCAGGCACGTGGTCACGATCATGGGCAGCATCTCGGGCGTCAGGCCCACCGCCACCGAAAGCGAGAAGAGCAGCGCGTCGAGCCAATTGCCCTTGGTCACCACATTGATGACAAACACGATGGGAACCACGATCACCATGAGGCGAACGAGCAGCATCGACACGTCGCGAATGCCGCGGTCGTACGCGGTCTCCTTCTTTGACGCGTCAAGGCGCGCGGCGATGTTTCCCAGCTCGGTCTCCTCGCCCACGCGGGCAGCAACGCCCACGCCCGTGCCCGAAATGACCGTCGTTCCCAGGAAGGCAAGGTTTGTCGCCTCAAGCGGAGGAACCATGCCGTCCGTCGGGGCCGGGGTCTTCTCGATGGCCTCAGACTCGCCCGTAAGGGCAGACTGCCCCACAAAGAGGTCTCGCGCCGCAATGATGCGCAGGTCAGCGGGGACAATGTCTCCCGCTGCCAGATGCACGATGTCGCCGACGACAACCTCGTCGAGCGGAATCTCTATGCGGCCCACGCCTTGGCGCTCGACGCAGCAGGTGGTCTCGATGGACTCCGCGAGCGCGGCAGCGGCGTCAGCCCCGCGCGTCTCCTGCACAAAGCGCAGGATGACCGAGACAAGCGCCATCAGGGCAATGAGCACGGGCGTTGCAGCGTCCTTTGCGCCCGGCTCGGCAAACACCACGTCAGTCATGAGCGAAACGACACCGAGCGCCAGAAGGATCAGCACGAATGGGTCGCCAAACGTCTGCAGAAACCTGAGGACGGCGGGGGTGCGCTGCGTCTCGGCCATACGATTTGCGCCATGCGCCTCACGCGACGCCTCCACCTCTTCGGCAGATAGACCGCTGCGGCGCGTCTTGAGCTCGTCATATACGCCATCAATGTCAGTTGCGGCAAGATATGCCAACCACGTCTGCTCCATGACTCCCGTGGGATTGGAGCGCACGGCATTGTTCTGATTCTTCTTGGTCATGAACACTCCCCTCTTGCGCCGCTCAAGCGCGGCGCACCTACCAAGAGTGCGTCATGAGGGCGCAGTTGTGAGGCGAGTGACTATCGGCTCAGCAGGGCTCCCATGGCGCAGTTGCCTATGCACGGTTTTGTACTGTCAGCATCCATGGGACACCTCCTCTTCAACGCTTCTTAACAGGGAAATCATACATTTTGCCGCAAGGTAGCGCTAGTAGTGTTACGACTTTCAAATTAGTGTTACGATAGACGAGCATATTTGGCGATAGGAGATTCCATGCACATCCCCGAGAACTACCTTAGCCCCTCTACCTGCGCCGTCACGACCGTTGCCATGGTTCCCATCTGGGCAACGGCCGTCAAGAAGGTTCGTGAGACCGTCCCCAAGGACAAAATGCCCCTCCTCGGTGTCGCTGCGGCCTTCTGCTTCCTGTCCATGATGTTCAACATTCCCCTGCCAGGTGGGACGACGGGCCACGCGGTGTGCGGCACGCTCATCGCCATCCTCTTTGGTCCTTGGGCGGCAGTCCTTGCGGTCAGCATCGCCCTCGCCATCCAGGCCGTCTTCTTTGGGGACGGCGGCATCTTGGCCTTGGGCGCCAACTGCCTGAACATGGCCTTCGTCCTTCCTTTTGTGGGCTATTCCATCTACAACTTCCTCAAGGAGCGCATCCCGGGCGAGCGGGGCGAGATCATCGCCGCGGGCATCGGGTCGTATGTGGGGCTCAACGCCGCTGCGCTCTGCGCCGCACTCGAGTTTGGCATCCAGCCGATTCTCTTCACGGATGCGGCGGGCAATGCGCTCTATTGTCCCTACCCCATCTCGGTGGCGGTGCCCGCCATGCTGCTGGGGCATCTCACGGTAGCGGGTCTTGCCGAAGCAGGCTTCACGATGGGCATCCTGGCGTTTCTGCACAGCTATGCACCCTCGTTTGGCCTTTCCGATGCCACCGCGTCAGATGACAAGGCAATTCCCGTGCTTGCGTTGGTCGGCACGCTCATCGCGGCTACGCCGCTTGGGCTCTTGGCCACGGGTGACGCATGGGGCGAATGGGGACTCGAGGACCTTGCCGAGATGGTGGGTTACGAGCCTGCTGGCATGGCAGGCGGATGGGAGTGGAGCTCCTTCATGCCGGACTATGCCATCGGCGGCCTTCCCGCGTGGATAGGCTACATCCTGTCCGCCGTCATAGGAGCAGGGCTTCTCATCGTCATCTTCCGCCTGCTTGGCAATGCAGCAAAGCCAAGCGTGTCCTTCGACTAACTGGGGACCATGAGCAGCGACCAGGCTGACATTCCGTCCTGGCTCACGCAGAGCCAGGACTATGTTCCTTCGCCAGACCGCGATGCCTTTCTGACCAAAAGCGCCCTTTCGGTCTCTTCCGTCTTGGCACAGCTGCGCCTTGACGATGGCCGCGAGACGCAGCTTTCCCCCTCTGCACCAGTCAAGCTCGTCTTTTGCCTGGTCTGCATCATCCTTGTGTCGCTTTCGCGTAACTATCTCTTTGTCGTGGTCATGCTTGCTGGCGTCCTTCTGCGCGCTGCCACGCTGCCCAAGACCGCCCTCTCTCGCGTGGTCGGCACGGCAGCCGGTGCCGCGGGCCTTGCCCTGGTGCTCATGCTGCCCGCATCGCTTCTTGGGCAACCCCAATCCGCCCTCACCATGGCAGGCAAGGCGCTTGTCTCTACCGGTCTTGCCATGGAGCTCGCCCTCACCACCCCCGCCTCCCAGCTCACGGGAGCGATGCGCACCTTTGGCGTTCCCAACATCGTCATCCTGACCATCGACCTTGCCCTGCGAAGCATCGTCCAGCTGGGCAAGGTCGCGCTCGAGGCCTTGAACGCGCTCACGCTGCGCAGCGTTGGGAAGAACGCCAACAAGCAGGCATCCATCGGAGGCGTAGGTGGCGTCGTCCTTGTCAAGGCGGGCGAGGCGGCCCAGGCAACCCACGACGCCATGCGCTGTCGTGGGTTTGAAGGAGACTACGATGCCACTCCCAAGCAGCCATTCCGCACGATAGACTGGGCATGGCTCGCATTGCTTGCATTACTCGTTACGCTGTTCGTCTACCTTCAGGGTCTCGTATAACATGGCACACACTCACACTCCACAGAGCCTGCACCATCCACACACTCCGGGGCTACCCGCCCTCATCGAACTGCGCGACTTCTGCTACGCCTACGACGAGGTCGTCGCCCTACGCCACGTTGACCTCGACATCAACGCAGGTGACAGCGTCGTGCTCATGGGCGACAACGGATCGGGAAAGTCCACCCTGCTCAAGGCGCTCGTGGGCCTCATCTTTCCCCAGCAGGGGACCTACCGCTTTGACGGGAAGGTGGTCAGCGAGCAGTCCATGCGCGACCCCTCCTTTGCCAAACGCCTTCACCAGCGCATTGGCTTCATCTTCCAAGACAGCGACTCGCAGCTCTTCTGCCCAACGGTCGAGGACGAGATTGCCTTTGGCCCTCGTCAGATGCAACTCTCCGAACAGGAGGTTCAGCAGCGCGTTGATGACACGTGCGCGCTCCTTGACATAGATAAGCTTCGCACCCGAGCACCCTACAACCTCTCTGGCGGTGAAAAGAAGCGCGTTGCCATTGCCTGCGTGCTCAGCATGAACCCTGACGTGCTCTGCCTTGACGA
>JAFUBJ010000238.1 GCA_017460265.1 Atopobiaceae bacterium
ACCATTCCCTTCATGACCTAGGGGGCCGTAACCCATGGATGTTGCCAGCGAAGTCAGGCAGTTCATTTCTCGTGCCAAGTCGGGCAGCGTCAAGCGCATGCTGCTCCTCGCACGCCAGGCACATGAGGAAAGCGGCAAGCCCACCGCACTCGTCTTTGCCGATATGGCAAGCTGCATCCTGCGCTATGGCATCGGATACCAGGAATACATCTCCTACGGCTTTGTGAACAAGCCCGAGAGCCTGCGCAAGACGTTCATGACCATGAGCCACAACGTCGCGCTGACGCGCGCCCTCTGCGATCGCAGCCTCTACCCGGTCTTTGAGGACAAGATCTTGTTCCTCAAGACGTTCGACCGCTACGTGGGGCGCGACTGGCTCGACGTGAAGGCGGCCACGCCCGAAGAGGTCGCGGCCTTCATGCGTGATCACGACGCCATCTTTGCCAAGCCCACGGACAGCTTCGGCGGGCAAGGCATTGACCGGCTGAGCGGGGGAGAGGCCCCCCAAGATGCCCAGGCCTTCTACGACGGCCTCCTCTCCAAGGGCCAGGTGCTCCTTGAGGAGGGCATAGTCCAGCATCCCGAGATGGCGCGCCTTTGCGACAAGAGCATCAACACCATTCGTGTGGTCACGGTGCTCTCGCAGGGAAAGGCGCACCACATCTACTCGCTCGTGCGCATGGGCTTGGGCGACAGCTATGTGGACAACATCTCGAGCGGAGGCATGTACACGCTGGTAGATGACGATGGCGTGCTGCGCCATCCCTGTTTCCACGACAAGACTGCCTCGTATGTGGACGTCCATCCCAAGACGGGCGTGAAGATCGAGGGCTTCGTCATCCCGCTCTATCGCGAGGCGGTGGACATGTGCCTTGAGGCCGCCCTCGTCGAGCCGCGCATCGGCTATGTGGGTTGGGACGTCGCCATCACGCCGACCGGCCCCGTGCTGGTGGAGGGCAACCTCATTCCTGGCTACGACATGCCCCAGACGGCCGCCTTCCATCCAGACGGCAAGGGCATCCTGCCCGTCTTTGAGGAGGCGCTGGGCTATCCCGTCCCGCGCTAGCGGTAAGCCGATTGGGAGGCCCTGTTTGCTCCGCCGCCTTTTGTGGGGCCTTGGTGTATCTTCCCGAACGCTTGCGCGAAGGGCTCACACGGGCTATTATTGCTTCTTGTGATTATCGAAGCGGGACAGATCGTGTGTCCCCACCTTGTGGCGCCATCAAGGCAGCTGCCTGGTCAGACAACGTAACCTTCGTCCCATGTGGGCGAGTCTTGTCTCCTGGTTTGCTGCTGGCTCCAGGATTTTTTTATGCGGCAAACACGCCGCAGCGAGACGCGACGTGTTGCCGTCGCGACAGGAAGGAAGGTGTGAACGAGATAGCTAGGCAAGAGGGTCCTCGCATCAATGACGAGATTACCGCGCGCACGTGCCGCCTCATCGGCGTCGACGGCTCGCAACTCGGACTGTTTGGCATTCGTGATGCCCAGCGCATCGCAGATGAGCAGAATCTTGACCTTGTCGAGATTGCTCCCAACGCGGAGCC
>JAFUBJ010000019.1 GCA_017460265.1 Atopobiaceae bacterium
GCGAGCTTGTCGATCTTGGAACGACCCCAGACGCCGGCGCCCGGCGCGCAGATGGCCTTGACGTGCTGGCCCTCCGTTGCCGCGGCTGTCGCGAAGAGCTTGAAGCCCGAGGAGGCAAAGATGCCCGTGACGTCGTGGAGCTCCATGCCGATGCGCGTATCGGGCTTGTCGATGCCATAGGTGTCCATGGCGTCCCAGTAGCTCAGACGGCGCAGGGGCGTGGGCATGTCCACACCCACCTTTGCAAAGGCGTCGTGGAGGACGTCCTCGAGCGCTCCCATGACGTCGTCTTTGGTGACAAAGGACATCTCGATGTCCACCTGCGTGAACTCGGGCTGGCGGTCGGCGCGCAGGTCCTCGTCGCGGAAGCACTTGGCTACCTGGTAGTAGCGCTCGACGCCACCCACCATGAGCAGCTGCTTGAGGAGCTGCGGGGACTGCGGCAAGGCCTAGAAGTGGCCCGACTGCGTGCGGCTGGGGACAAGGAAGTCGCGCGCGCCCTCGGGTGTGGACTTGAAGAGGGCCGGCGTCTCGACCACCGTGAAGGCGCGGTCGTGCAGGGCTTGACGGATGGCAAAGGTGAAGTCGGAGCGCAGGCGCAGGTTGGCGGCCATCTTGGGACGGCGGAGGTCAAGGTAGCGGTAGCGCAGGCGCACGTCCTCGGACGTCTCGATGTGGTCCTCGATCTGGAACGGGGGCGTCTTGGAGGTGTTCAGCACCTCGACGCGCGTGCAGAGAACCTCGACCTCGCCCGTTGCGAGGTTGGGGTTGGTCTGGCCCTCGATGCGGTGGCGCACCTCTCCCTCAATGAGGATGGGCCACTCGGGGCGCACAGTCTCTGCGGCAGAGAAGACCTCGGGCGTGCAGAGATCTGGGTCAAAGAAGACCTGCGTCAGGCCCTCGCGGTCGCGCAGGTCAATGAAGATGAGCCCACCAAAGTCGCGCCGAGCGCGGACCCATCCGGTAAGCGTCACGGTCTGTCCGATGTTGTCTGCACGCAACTCCCCGCAGGTGTGCGTATGCATGGAACGAAGCGCCACGGCTTCTCCTCTCGTCCCTGCCGCCCCGTGTCGGTTCGGGCAGCTTCCCAGCAGACGGCACGCAGACGTAGACGGCGCCTGCATGCACGCAAGGACTGAGTCTACTACGAAGGGATGCCGCGTTGCGTGTAAACTGTTTTACTTGTGAAACAGACACGAACGGGGAGGCTCGCGATGGCCTATCAAGCGGCAATCTTTGATATGGACGGGACGCTCCTGAACACGCTGGACGACCTGGCGGCATCCACCAACGCGGCCCTTGCGGCACATGGCATGCCGCCGCGCACGACGGACGAGGTTCGGCAGTTCGTGGGCAACGGCATTATGAACCTCGTGCGGCGAGCCGTGCCCGAAGGCACCGGCGAGGAGGAGCGCCAGGCGGTCTTTGACACCTTCTGCGCGCACTATGCCGAGCACAGCGCAGAGCGGACTGCCCCCTACCCCGGCATCCTCGAGCTTCTTGCCCATTTGCGCGAGCAGGGGGTGCGCTGCGCCGTCGTCTCGAACAAGGGGGACTTCGCCGTGCAGGACCTCGTGAGGCTCTACTTCCCTGGCGCGTTCGACTTTGCCGTGGGCGAACGTGAGGGAATCCGCCGCAAGCCTGCGCCAGACACTGTCAACGCCGCGCTCGAGGCGCTGGACGTCACGCGCAACCAAGCCGTCTACGTTGGGGATTCCGAGGTGGATGTGGCAACCGCCGCGGCATCGGGCCTTGATTGCATTGCGGTCACTTGGGGCTTCCGCAGCATCCAGACCTTGCTCGATGCCGGCGCCACAACCTTGGTGAACACGACCGATGAGCTGCTCGACATAATTGTCGGCTAAACGACTCGGAAGGGATACTCCCCTTTGAGTCA
>JAFUBJ010000239.1 GCA_017460265.1 Atopobiaceae bacterium
CTGCAGCCAGCCAGATAGGCCAAAGGAACCACAAGGCCCGCCTCGCGCTCTATAGCGTGGGGCGGGCTTTTTTGCTGTCGACATGAGATTGTCGATAGCGCGTGCAGAGTTTCACGGGCTGTGATGTGGGGTTATGTACGACATGTGCCCGGTATCAAAATTCTCGCTTGCATTGGCTGCGGAGTCTGCTAGTATATCCCTTGCGCTAACCAATGTCGGAGTGGCGGAATTGGCAGACGCGCTAGCTTGAGGTGCTAGTGCCTAATCAACGGGCGTGCGGGTTCAAGTCCCGCCTCCGACACCACGCAAGAGCAGACCCTCGTCCAAGCGGACGAGGGTTTTTGTTTATGCGCGTACATCGGGCCGCGCCTCACGTCGGTGCCCCAAGATGCGCTCGTAGTAGAATCGTCAGGTGATTCACCCAATAGCCAAGAGACAGGAGCCAAGATGTCCGGGTTTGCACAGGAGGACTGGGTTCCGCGCGAGGAGCACGAGCGCGTGGTCGAGGAGCTCCGACGTGCCAACCGGCGCCTGTCGGGAACGCTCAAGATCGTGCTCGACACGCTTGACTCGACCAACGTGGCCACGTTGTTCTCGCGTGTGCTCGAAGAGATCTGCGACGCCATGGACGCATGGGGAACCATCGTCTATCTGGCAGAGCAGGATGGCTATCACCTGCGTGGGGTGAGCCAGAGCCTGGCGGGCGTGCACATCGTGCGCTTCATCCCCTTCGACCGCGCCATCGACTCGCTTGCCACGCACGTGGGCCACACGCTGCGCCTTCACGTGAAGGCTCCGGCTGCCGATGCGTTGCGGAGGGGCCGCCTTGACAACCGGGAGGTCGCGGACGAGTCAACTGGCCAGGTCCATCAGGTCAGCGTGGAGGCGCTGCCGCCGTTCCAGAGCTTCTATGCCATTCCGGTCTGGTTTGGCAGCCAGGTGGTCTCGCTCATCGAGGTGGGCTGGCGCCAGACCCACCCGCTTTCGCAAGACGATGCCGACCTGCTCGATGCCGTGGCGCAGTACCTCTCTGTGCAGCTTGTGGGGGCCTTCTCGGCTTTGCGGACGCAACGTGAGGCCGTTCTGCGCGACGCGTCGTCGCAGATTCGGGAAGAGCTGCTGCTGCATGCGAATCTGACGGAAGACGATGTCAACAGGGCGTTGGGACGTGCCGCGGCGGAGCTGACCTCGGTGGCGGTCCCTTTGTGCGAGGATCCGCGCACGCATCGCTTTACCGCAGAGCTTCCCCATGCGGGAAGGCGCGAGGTTCCCGTCGAGCTCTCGTCGCTTGCGCCTTTGTCCGATGCGGTGGAGGAGGGCGTGTCGGCAGTGGCGCTTGCGGAGGACGCGAGTCTTGTGCAGTGGCTGGCCGAAGTGGGGGAGCCCGGCATCGTTGCGCTGCTTGACGCGGGCAAGGTTGCCGGCGAGCGCCGTGCGTGCCTGTTCCTGCGCGACCTTGACGAGGAGCCCTTTGACGACCTGGACATGGCCTTCCTGCGCATGCTTGCCCGCGACCTAGTGAGCGCGGCACGCGGCGAGGAGGCACGCACGCAGGACAGGCGCATCTCTCAGGCTTTGCAGACGGGCATGAAGAACGAACTGCAGCAGGTTGAGGGCATCACGGCCGAGGGAAGCTATTCCTCTGCTACGGCCGCCGCCTTCGTGGGCGGCGACTTCTACGACCTGATTCGCCTGCCGGGACGGCGTGCGTGCGTCATCATGGGCGACGTGTCGGGCAAGGGGGTGGAGGCCGCGTCGGTCTCTGCGGCGGTCAAGACGGCTCTTGGCGCGTATTCCTGGGAGGGCATGCGCCCTGCCCACATGGTCCGCCTCCTCAACGACTTCCTGCTGGGCTTCTCGCGGCTCGAGACCTTTGCCACGCTCTTTGTGGGCGTGATCGACCTCTCCAAGCGGACGCTCACCTACTGTTCTGCCG
The DNA here is from genome assembly GCA_017460265.1 of Atopobiaceae bacterium. GTDB lineage: Bacteria > Actinomycetota > Coriobacteriia > Coriobacteriales > Atopobiaceae > UBA1367. Next base: position 1,937 of record JAFUBJ010000239.1, read on the forward strand.
GCCACCCGCCGGCAATCCTGCTGCGGGCACGTCGTCGCGAGCTCCAGATGCTTGACGTCCAGTCCGGCGTGGTCGGCGCCTTCCGCGAGATGACCTATCGCAACGGTACGGTGACCATCGGGGCCGGCGACGTGCTTCTGCTCTATACGGACGGCACGACCGAGGCGCGTGCGCGCGATGGGCGTTTCTTTGGCGAGGACGGCCTGCGCGACGCGGTGGTGCGCCATGCCTCTGTGGGCGTGCCAGGACTCTGCGACTGCATCCTGTCGGAGCTCGACACCTTTACCGAGCGCACGCTCGAGGATGACGTGGCGCTTGTCGCCCTGCGCTTTGACGAGGTTGGAGTCTGACGCTTTCCGCGTTCCGTGCGTATACGCTGACATGCGATGGGGAACAAACCCTATATGGCAGGTCAGTCAAACATAGTGCTTGTCCCCGTTGCGGGAGATCTTGACGTCACGTCCGTCACGTCGCTGCGACGGACGCTTGATGCCCTCATCAACAGCGGATGCAGGCGCATCGTGCTCAACCTTGCCGCCACCTCCTACATGGACTCCGCGGGTATGGGGCTCGTGGTGAGCGCCGTGCGGCTCATGCGTGGCAAGGGTGGGTTGCTCTCGCTCACAAACGTCTCTCCCAACGTGCTGAGGGCCCTTACCATCGCCCGGCTCGTTGACTTCCTTCCGGTGTCGGCGGCTGGTGCGAGGCCCGACGTTCCCGAGCTTGACCCTTCCGTGCTGCCGCTTTGGCGCACGGTGTTGCGCATTGACCCCACCAACCTGACTGCGACGCGTAAGCACGTGGGCGAGCTGCTCGATCGCATGCCCTTCTCGTCGGACGAGGCCTTTGACATGGGCCTTGCGGTGGGGGAGGCCATCGGCAACGCCGTGGATCATGCAGACGGCTGCTCGCTGGTTGAGGTGGCGCAGTATCCCGATCGTGCGGTCGTCGTGGTGACCGACTGCGGGGAGGGCTTCTCGGCTTCCGATGCCGACCTTCCTGCATCTGCGGAGGCGGAACGAGGTCGCGGCATTGCCCTCATGCGTCTCTTGGCCGACTCGGTCACCATCGAGCCCAAGCCAAGCGGAACGGGCACGCTTGTGCGCATTGTGAAGCTGCTTCACGTTTGATTGGGCATTCTACCTGCGGTCTTCAGAAAAAGTTCTCCAAATTCAAATTGGGGCTTGCATCCGGACCGCAGTCGTTGCATAATACTCCTTGCGTTCGCGGGCTTAGCGCAGTTGGTAGCGCGCCACCTTGCCAAGGTGGAGGTCGCGGGTTCGAACCCCGTAGCCCGCTCCATGTATTACCCGGGCCGGTTTCGATCGGCCTTTTTCATAGATGGCGACGTGGCCAAGTGGTAAGGCAGAGGCCTGCAAAGCCTTTATCTCCAGTTCGAATCTGGACGTCGCCTCCATCTAATATCCGAGGTCGGGAGCACAAAGGCTCTCGACCTCATATCATTTGTTTAACGTTCATAACCCTACGAAACCCA
>JAFUBJ010000240.1 GCA_017460265.1 Atopobiaceae bacterium
GCAACGTAGTGCAGCTCTCGCACGCCCGTGGCACGGTCATACAGCTCGCGTGCGCTCTGCGGAGGGACCATGGTGTCTGCATCGCCCTGGATGAAGAGGATGGGAACGGTGCTTTTGTCCAGGGCATCGATCGGACGCATGTCATAGATCGAGCGGTCGTAGAGGACGCGTATACCCGCGTTGGCGAGGGGCACCAGGAACCACGGTGCGTGCCGTGAGCTGAGCTGCAGCCTCAGCACGCTCTCGACGTCGGCAAACGCGCAGTCCGAGACGACGAAGTCGACCTCCGGAGCGTACGCTAGGGCCTCGATGGTGGTCGAGGCGCCGAGCGACTCGCCGTGAAGCCCCAGCTGGGCGAGCTGCGGGAAGCGCTCCCGCGTATCCTTCACCAGCTCCACGAGGTCCTTGCCCTCTAGGTCACCATAGGTGCAAAACGTGGGCTCGTCCTCGCCGTGCCCGCGCCTGTCGTAGACGATGCAGTTGAAGCCCAGGTCCAGGTACATCCGCACGGACTTGAGCGAGCCGATGTGGTTGTCGGTGTTGCCGTGCGTGAGGATGACGTAGCGGTCCGAGGGGTTGGAGTTGGTCAGCAGCTGCACGTGCAGCCCGTAGCCGTCGTAGCCCGCCACAAGATAGTCCGTCTTCTGCAAACCTTCATAGAAGCTCGTGTCATAGCGAGCTGACTGCCACTCCCAGGCCTCCTCAATGGTTGGCCGCTTCCCGTTCATCACGAAGCGCGCGAGCAGAAGCGAGAGTGCACAGACCAATGCGACAAGAATCACGAATGCCGCAAGAACCACCTTCATCCCCTTTTCGCCCGCCCATGCCACGACATCCATCCCCGCCTTCTCGCAATGCAAAACCACGACTACGATGCAAAGGATAGCGTCATATGGGACGTGCCTGTCTGACAAACTCGGATCGCAGACCGAGCCCATCCGGAACAAACTGGGCTCTGTAACGTCCGGATGGGCACGAGCGGAGCCCTTGCGCACGCCGGCAGAATCTTGGCGGGATTGTCCCTGAGGTAGCCAGAAAGCGTCTTGCGATGTGTGGCAAGAATAGATCTGTTCCCTTTCCGCCATGTGAGGTATTTACTCCGCCATTTTGTACAATAATGGCGGAGTAAAACGGAGATGAGGGGAACAGATGCATCGGTTTGACTACCGAGAACTCGCAGGCTCCATGTCCGCCGACCTTGTGAGTGTCTCGAACATCATCTTTGACCTACGCGCACGCAATGAACTTCGCCAAGAGCAAAGTCCCATAGAATACGAGCGCCTTAAAGAGGCTGCAGTCATAGAGTCGGTTAGAGGAAGCAACGCCATCGAAGGCATTGTGACCACAAGAGCACGCCTCGCTGAACTCATCCAAGGCGCAGCACCACAAACCCATGGAGAACGGGAGATGCTCGGCTATAGAAACGCCCTGCAGGAGCTATACTCCCCAGACTTCTCTGGCGACCTCACAGAAGACTACATACGTCATCTGCACTCCCTCCTGCTTGAGGCGACTTCAAATCAAGCTAAAAGCTATAAGCATGAAGACAACTGGATCCAAGAGCGAGACGCTGATGGTCGCATCTCCGTTCGCTTCGTACCCGTCTCTGCGGCGGACACGCCCGAAGCAATGAACCAGCTGGTCATGGCATAC
>JAFUBJ010000241.1 GCA_017460265.1 Atopobiaceae bacterium
CCCCCCGACAAGGCGGCCAACGCCGAGGCGCCGAGGGTGCGCCCGTACTCGATCGACTGGGGCGCCGGAGAGGGGGGCGAGTGACGTGTCGGAGGACTTCGTGCGCTTCTACAACATGTCCCGCAACCCCTTCTCCAAGGGGCTGCCGTGCGACCTGGCCCACCCCACCGAGGACCTGAGGCAGGTCCACGCGCGCCTCGACCACCTCGCCCGGGCGGGCGGGATCGGCCTCATCACCGCCGACCCGGGCATGGGCAAGACCTTCGCCGTGCGCACGTGGGCCGACTCGCTCAACCCGAACACGAACAGGGTGGTCTACCTCTGCCTCTCGACGGTCACCAACATGGAGTTCTACCGAGAGCTCTGCCAGGGCCTCGGGATAGAGCCCTGCTTCAAGAAGACCGACATGTTCCGCGACGTGCAGACGTGCGTGCGCTCGCTCGTGGAGGAGCGCCGGCAGCGCGTGACCGTCGTCGTCGACGAGGCGCACTACCTGCAGTCGTCGGTGCTCAGGGACCTGCAGATGATAGCCAACTTCGACATGGACTCCCGCGACATGCTGGCCCTCGTGCTGGTCGGGCACTCCGTGCTCGCCCAGTACCTCTCGCGCCAGCCCCACGAGGCGCTCAGGCAGCGGCTGGTCGCCAGCTACCGGATGCGCGGGCTGGACGAGGCCGGGACGGCGGACTACGTGCGCTCGATGCTGCTCAAGGCCGGCGCCGACCCCGACATCCTCGACGAGGCGGCCCTCGCGAGCGCCCATGCCTGCGCGGGCGGCTCGGTGCGGCGCCTCAACTCCGTCGTCACCAACGCCCTCACCATCGGCGCGCAGCAGAGGGCGAGGGCGATAGACGCCGAGATGGTGCGCTGCGCGGCCGACGAGCTGGCGATACTGTGACGGGCGCCGGCACCGACGCCGCCCTCCTGGCCGAGTGGGCGGCGTCTTTCGGGCCGGGGGAGCCCGTGAGGGTGAGGGTCGCGCTCCCCGACATCGGCTGGGAGGTGGACGACTGGTCGTTCGACGTGTCCGCGCCGCCCGAGGGGCCGGTCATCACCGCCACCGTCCGCGGCTTCGACCTCGACTTCCCGGACGTGGCCAGGAGGCTCAGGGCCTTCGCGGACCGCATCGCGTACTACAACCTCGTCGACTAGCAGCCGACACCATCGATCGCGGGGGCGTCCCTATGGGCGCCCCCGCCCCCTTTGCCCTCGCCATTGTGCGGCGATGCAGATTAATCAATGTGATGTTGTGTGGTGTTCGCAATGTGCCGTTCAACAGCCAGGTGCGCCCCAGAGGCGGAGAGGCGCAGGTGGGAGGGTATGAAGCGGCAGGCGATGATGGACGCGATGGCGGGAATAGAGGAGGAGGGGGCCACGGCCCTCGGGCGCTCCATGCTCGCGCTCGCGCGCGCCTGGAGGGCCTGCTCCGACGAGGCCGAGGCGCTCGAGGCGGAGATGAGGCGGGTGCTCGAGGAGGGCTGCCCGTCGCTGCTCGCCGTGTACTGCTGCGGCCCTGTCAGCGCCGCGCAGCTGGCCGTCGCCGCCGGGGAGAACCCGTCCAGGCTGCGCTCGGAGGCGTCGTTCGCGATGCTGTGCGGCGCGGCGCCCATACCAGCATCTTCGGGGAAGACCTCGGGGCGCATGCGGCTCAACCGCGGCGGCGACCGGCGCGCCAACTCCGCACTGCACACGATTGCCGTGCGACGCATGAGGTACGACCCGGGCACGCGCGCCTACGTCGAGAGACGCAGCTCCGGCACCAGGCCCCTCACCAAGGCCGAGGTGACGAGGTGCCTCAAGCGCTACGTAGCCCGCGAGGTCTACCGCGCGCTCATGCACCCCCACGACGTCGGCGAGAGGGTCGACAGGTCGTCGCTCAGGGAGGCCAGGAGAGCGGCCGGCCTCTCTCAGGCACAGGTGGCCAAGGCCCTGGGCGTAGCTCCGTCGAGCATCAGCGGCGTCGAGACGGGGAGGAACCAGTGCCGCAGGCTTGCCGAGAGATACTCCCGGTGGGTGCTTGACGGGATGCCCGTGGACATCGAAGGCCCTCAAAATGCCTCTTGACAATCTATAGGAGCGTCGGCTTTACAAGCCCGGCGCAAAGGGAAACCCCTCTGCGCCGGGCTTCTTTTGTTCGCCTCGAACTGGTAAGACATGCAGACGAGGCTATGGAATCCCCGCTATTTGCTCAGGAAGCGGAACTGGTAGTTCTCCGGCAGGATGTGGGTGTACACGAAGCTGATGAGCTTCCAGCTGCCGTCGGGTGCACGGTGGTAGGTCTCGGTGGCCACGAAGGGGTTGATGGCCTCGTTGCCGCCCACCAGCGCAGTGAGCTCCAGCTGGCGCAGGATGATGGCGATCTCGTCGTCAATGACGCGCACGTCAACGTGCTTGTCGTCGCGCTTGACGGTGACGATGTGCCTCTGCGCAATGGCCTCCTCCTCGGCGCCTCGGTCCATGGTGATGCCCATGTGCACGAACGGGGCCTTGGGGTCGCAGGTCTTGCGGAGCTGCTCCACGTCGAGGTCAAACTGCGCCTTCCAGTACTCGTCGGAAGCAGCCAGGATCTCGGCCTTCAGTTCCTCCTGGTACTTGGCCTCCTGAACGTCGAAGTCATCGGGGATGGAGAGGTACTTCTCGTACACGGACTCGTCGGCGGTGTAGTAGGTCTTGCCGGGGGTGGCCAGCTCGGCAATCTCGGCCATCTCGTCGTCGGTCAGCGCGAAGTCGAAGATGTCCAGGTTGTCGGCCAGGTGCGCGGGGCTCTTGGAGCCGGGAATGATGGAGTTGCCCTTCTGGATGTGCCAGCGCAGGATGATCTGCACGGGGCTCTTGCCGTACTTCTCGGCGAGCTCGGCAAAGATCGGCTCGTTGCGTAGGGAAGCGTCGCCGTGGCCCAGCGGATACCACGCCTCGATCACGATGCCGTACTGGGAGAGGTACTCGCGCAGGGCGTCGTTGGGATGGTACGGATGGTTCTCAACGGTCACCAGCTGGGGTTTGACCTCGGCCGCCTCGATGACCTCGGCAATCTTCTCCTCGGGGAAGTTGGAGAGGCCGAGCGCGCGGATCTTGCCCGCCTTGTAGGCGTCCTCCATGGCCTTCCAGGCGGCCAGGTAGTCGCCGCAGGGCTGGTGCAGGATGAGCATGTCGATGTAGTCGAGGCCCATGCGAGCGAGCGTCTTGTCGATGTGCTCGGCGGCACGGGTGTAGCCCGACGGCCAGAGCTTGGTGGAGACAAAGATCTGCTCGCGGGGCACGCCGGAGCGGCGGATGCCGCGAGCGACGCCGGCCTCGTTGTAGTAGCCGTTGGCGGTGTCGATGTGGCGGAAGCCCGCACGCAGGGCGTTGAGCGTGGCCATCTCGGCGTCGGCGGGGCTCATCAGGAAGGTCCCCAGGCCCTCGGCCGGCATCTTGACGTCGTTGTTGAGCGTGATGTACTGCATGCTTTCTCCTCCTCGGTTGCGGGTTTCGCTGACACCTACTATACAAGCGCCGGGGCGAGGAGCAGCCGTCTCTCCCGGTAAGCCGCTATGCACGAAATGGATAGCACGGCACGCTATCCACGTAGCTGTTGGGGCAGCACGATGCAACAGAGCATGATCAGCACAGAGCACACCATCGCCGGAGGAAACACCGTGGCGGAAAGCGTGATGCCCACAAGCTTGAGTGCTATGTCCAAGGCCATGTTGCGCGTGCTGCCCAAGATGCCCTGAGGCAGCCCCTCCACCTGCCCGTTGTCTGCGCGCAGACGCGCGTACAGCACCACGTTCGCCGCCGTCACCAACAAGATCACCACCCCATAGGCAACCTGGGCAAGCGGGTTCCAAAAGTTGCTTGCCACCATGTGGGTAGTCAGCGGGAAGAACGACGAGAAGAAGGCATCCACTACCTCGGCACACTGCCCATCGGTGTGGTTGGAAAGGCCCACGCAGCGGGTCTTGCCCGCCTCCTGTGCGGCAAGCACCACCTCGTAGCCGTGCCGATAGTCGCCCATGGCCTGATGAACAAAAAGCAGGTCAACATAGTCGAGCCCCAGCCGAGTGAGCGCGCCGTCAACACCCCGCTCGCTGTAGCCGTCCTGCCAAAGCTTGGTGGTCACGAAGAGGTCCTCGCGTGAGCAGGGCCCGTCGGCAATGGCCTGAGCAATGCCGCGACCCACGCCCTCCTCGTTGTTGTAGGCGGCCGCGGTGTCGATGAGCCTCCCACCCGCCTCGATGCACCAGTACACGCTCTCAGCGGCCTCGTCGGGGCTGAGCGCATAGGTTCCGATTCCCGTGATGGGCATGCCCACGCCGTTCGAGAGCGTGACGATGCCCGATGCAAGGTCGTAGTTCGGCTCCGTTGCCTCGGGTATGGTCGCGTCGGCGCGCGGTGCCTCCGCACTTCCGCACGCCGCAAGGCTCGATACAGCCGCACCAACAGCGAGGCCAAAGAGACCTCGACGGGTCAGCAGCTGCTTCTTACTACTCATGGCACGTCCCCTTTGTTCGTGATAGTCCTCAATCGGTCTTTGCACGTCAGTCATTGCGTGCGGCATCGAACGCTCTGCGCAGAAAGGCGTCATAGCCGTCGATCCACCCGCCATAGGCACCAAAGCCGTGCGGCCAGCCCTGCAGCACCACGCCCTCTACCTCCACGCCCGCCGCCTCCAGCGCGGCGATGTTGGCCTCGAACTCGCTCACGAAGGGGTCACGCGTGCCAAAGGCAAAGTAGGTGGGAGGCAGGTTGCCCGCGCGCAGCTGCGCCATGTCCTTGCTTGCCACCGAGAGGCGCCCATAGAACGAGTAGATCATGCCGTCAGCCGCCGCATCGGCGCTCACCGCGTCGAGCTCGTCGGGGTCGTAGGCAGCATCAAAGAGCGCGGGCGACGTCGTGCCGTCCCAGTCGAGCAGCATCTGGCCTGCGGCGATGCCGCCTGCGGAGTATCCCATCACCGCGATGGCGTCCGCGTGCGGAAGGCCATACTCCTCCCAATGCGCCCGCACGAAGCGCGTGGCACGGGCAAGGTCGAGGGCGCCCAAGTCACGAGAGAGGCGGTAGTCCACCACAAAGCACTGGTAGCCACGTGCGGTGAGGTCCTCTGCCGTGGGGTAGCAGTCGCCCTGCGCCCCACGAAACTGGAAGGCACCACCCGCCTCCAAAAGAACCGCTCCCACCACGGGCGTGTCGCTCGGCACCGGCACCGTGGTTACGGCGGGCATAAAGCCCGGGTCGTCGTAGCCATACCCGTCCCCGCCCGGCATGTTGTCCTCTTCCCACAGGTAGAAGACCTGGCTGGTGGTTGGGTCAATCCCCGTGGGATGCGCGACGGTCCCCGCAGCGCGCGTCGCGTCAGGTGTCATATGCTGTGACGCTGCGCTCCAGTCAAGGGCGTTGATGCGGGCAACCTCGTCCGCGCTCGGCACATACGTGGTCACATGGTTACTGCCAGACACGAACATCTCTTCCTCCGTCTGACTCGCGCCTGGGTCTTCTTCGGCCTCAGTCGCTTCCTGGGCGGTCTTTGTCACCAGCGTTACGTTCGAATCCTCGGGGGCCGCAGACCGGCAGCCCGCTAGGAGAAACGTCGCAGCGGCAAGCGCGAGTGCCACCACGATAGCTTCCCGGCAACGCCGTATCACAGCGCCAGCCCCTCGAGCCATCCATCAATCTGGGTGTAGGCGTCAGGAAGGTCGCCCTGCGCAAGCGACAGGCCCTCTGCCACCGTGGCCCCGGCGCACGTATCGGCAATCTTTTCAGGAGTGTCTGACCAGCCCGAGCTGAAGTAGGTCGAGAAGGGCACTACCGTCTTGCCCGCCCAGTCATGGTCGGCTATGAAGCTCTTAATGATCTGCGGCAGATCCATCCACCAGATGGGATAGCCCAGGTAGACGACCGACACGCCGTCCCAACCGTCAACGTCGCCCTGGTAGGCAGGCATCGTGCCATCGCGTTGCTCCTGCAGGGCAACGTCCGTGCAGTCTTCGTAAACCTCTGGATAAGCCACCTCGGGCACAACCTCAAACGCCTGGGCACCCGTGGCGCTCACGATGCGCTCGGCCACGCCCGCCGTGTTGCCCGACCAGCTGAACCAGACAACCGCAGCAGAGCCGTTCTTGGCTGCGGAGTTAGTCGCCTCGGCCTCAACGGTATCGGCACTCTCGTTGTCAGTCGTCTCGTTGTCAGTCGTGCTCGCCTCGCTAGCTGCAGGCTCCTGCTGCGCCTGCGCTCCGCATGCCGCCAGCAAGAGAGAAGCCACCCCTGCAGTACTCAGCCCAAGAAAGCTCCTGCGATCAATTTCCTTCATTACCTCATCCTCTCACCTGTTCAATTCCTTGCAATATCTAGTGGCATCTTGTCCGTCAGAGCTGTCGCTCCCAAAAGGCCAAGGCATTGTCGATCCAGCCCTCTGCCACAGTGCCGATGCCCAAACCAAAGCCGTGCGGCAGGCCGTTGAAGACCTCGATCATGGCGTCGGTTCCTTGTGCCTGTATGGCACGGATGCGGCGGTCCATGGTGCGCCAGCTGGCGATGCCGTCGCTCGTACCCACGCAGTTGTAGGTGGGCGGCTCGTTGCCATAGACCTCCGAGAGGCCGGTGTATTGCATGATGACGGCCGCGGGGCGCGGGTACGCCTGCTCGCCAAAGCCCTCGGTCCCATAGCTGCCGAGCCATGCCGCCATTCGCGCGCCGGCCGACCCTCCCCAGAGGGAGTAACCGTCCATTGTCACGCCCAGCTCGTCCTCGTGCTGGTAGATAAACGCGATGGCGCGTGCCAGATCCTCACAGGCCGTCTGCGCACCGGGACGATAGATGAGCGCAAAGGCGTTGTAGCCCTTGTTCGAGAGCGCAAGGCAGTGAGGGAACGAGTCCTGCATCGCGCCAACGTACGCGAAGCCTCCGCCGGCGTTGACGATGGCCACGTGTGCACCGGGGTCCCCGCGGAAGAAGTAGAGCCCCGTGTCGCGCTTTGCCGGGTCGGCGCGCTTCTCCGCGTCGTTGTAGATGTCGTAAAAGACCTGTTTTCCAGCCGCCGCGTCCATGCGCAGCCGGTTGACCACGTCCACGGTGGTTTGCGTGTCCAGACGCATGTACCAGGTATAGCTCAGGCTTCCCAGCGTGTCGCCGCTCCAATACCAGCCCTCTGCTGGAAAGAGCAGCCGCGCCCCATCGCCCAGCACCGTGTCATTGGCCACGTCGGACACACGCGTGCTCGCCGTTACCATATCAATCATTGTGTCTTCCTCTTGATTGGGCCACTCTCCCGGTCCCTGTGTCTTAACGCATCCGCAGAGCCCCATGAGCAGCAACGTGAACGCAAACTGAGCTCCGATGTTCTTCAGCATGTGCATGCCGATGCGCAGCACTCCCCTACACGCGCGCCGACGCAGCACGCGCCTCGGCTTCGTTGGTGACCATTCCCTCGTAGCGCATCTGATAGAGCCCCGCAAAGCGGCTGATCGTCCACTCAGCCGTGTCGAGCTGCTCGCGCGTGGGGGCGCCGCCCTGGAAGACGAAGAACAGGCGCTTGCCAGCAAACTCGTCCTGGATAGGCCCGTAGCAGCGG
>JAFUBJ010000242.1 GCA_017460265.1 Atopobiaceae bacterium
GGCCGTGGCGAGCTGGTCCGCCGTGAGGTCCTTGACTTTCGCGGAGTTGGCGCGTATGGCGCCCAGGTCGGCGGTGTCGGCCTGGAGCTGCCCGACTTTGGCCTGCTCGGCCTGGAAGTCGGACACCGTCACGTGGTCGGCGTCCAGCCTCTCCACGGTCGCGTGGTCGGCCGTTATCTGCCCCACGTCCACCTGCGCGAGCTTCGCCTTGTCCGCGATTATGTCCTGGGCCGTGACCTCGCCCGCCGAGAGATCGGCTATGTAGCCGGTGGCTGCGGCCAGGCTGTCGGCGGTGAGGTCGTGGACCTTGGCGGTGTCGGCCTCGATGTTCACTATCTTCGCGTCCGTGGCGGCGAGCTTGTCGGTCGTGACCTCCTTGTAGGTCTCGAGGGCCCTGTTCACCTTGACGGTCTTCTCCTCGACGCCGACCACGCTGGCGGAGCCCGCGGACGGGTCGGACAGGTTGCCCGTGACGGTTGCCCTGCCCCTGGATATCTCGACGCTTACCGTGTCGCCCTCCCTGACGCTGGAGAGCGTCGACGCGGGGGACTCGGTCTCGCCTCCGGGGTAGCTCACCCACACCGTGCCGTCGTCCGACACGCGCGTGACCTCCGCCATGCGCTTCACGGTCTGCGATCTGAGCGCCTTCTCCAGCTTCGCGTCGACGTATTCCCTGATGGATTTAGCTAGGCCGTTTGCCATGCCCTGTACTCCTTAACCTCGAGACCGGAGGTCTCCGTCACCGTCACGTCGTGCGAGCACTCGACGTCCTGCGACATGACGCGCAGGTCGCCGTCGAGGCCCACGGACGCTATCGATCCCCTAACGATGCAGAAGGGCACCACGCCCTCCGCGTACTCCCTCGAGTAGGTGCGCGGCATCCTCACGGTCGACTCCTCCTCGAGCCTGCGCTCCGCGTAGGCCTGCAGAGACTCCCCGTCCACCCTGTTGGGGGCTGGGTCGTAGAAGTCGACGTTCCTTCCCCTGCGCACGGTCGACACCCTGCTCCCGGGGTCGGAGTTGACCGCCGCCGCGCTCGACTTGCCGTCGACGGCTATGTAGCGGTTGGGCACCTTCGAGCGGTCGCGCTCGTACTCGACTCCCCCCGACCTGACCAGCTTCGCGTTGGCCGTGTCGAGCACCAGGCTCGGCTCGTCGGGCATCCTCGAGATGGAGACCTCGCCCCTGCCGGATATGCGCATGCACCAGTTGGCGGAGTCAAGCACCGTCCAGCAGGCCTTGAGCACCGACGACCCCGAGTCGAACACCACGTTCTCCTCGAGCGTGAACGACCCCTCGACCTCCACGGGCGCGGGCGTGCACGCGCGCAGCTTCGATGCGACCCAGGCGGCGCCGTCGGTCCTTGCGGGCGCGTACTCGCCGTCGGCCATCATCTCGTCGGCGGCCGGGGCCAGCACCGACCTGCCCGTGATGGAGCAGTCGGCCACCTGCCTGTCGGCGACGCCCCTCACCGACTCCATGAGCAGCGTGGCGAGGGCGACCCGCTCGAACTCGGCGCCCTGCTCCGCGAGCAGCTCGACCCTGTACCAGCCCTCCTCGAGGTCCCAGTCGGCCTGCTTCTCGGCCACCACGTCGGCCGTCTCGAGCAGGGGCGCGTCCTCGGTCGAGTCGCGCCTTATCGAGACGGACCTGATCCCCGTCAGCTCGTCGGCGTCCTCCCAGGTGTCGGGGTTGACGCGCATCACGCGCCAGGAGGACGTGTATGCCTTCGACCAGTCGACCATGTCAGTCCCCGTACTCCGAGTGGTCCGACCCCGCCTCTATGACGGCGTCGATGGGCACCATGAACTCCTCGGTCAGCCCGACCTCGGTGGCGGTGAGCGACACGGGTATGGCCGCAGAGGAGGAGCCCCTCACCTCGTCGACGTCGACGTTGGCCTCGAACGCGCACCCGTTGGACAGGCGCACGAACACGGCGCCGGGGTACTGCGCGAGCTCCCTGACGAGCTCCATCTCCGCGCTCCCCAGCTTGCGTATGACGTCCGAGTCGAGCTTGACCCGCCTGGACACCGCGGGGTTCCACCTGCCCGCGACGGAGCCGTCGAGGTGCTGGCGCTCCTCGAAGTCCTTCGCCCAGCTGTCGGAGTGCTCGACGTTGTAGGGAAGGGCCAGGCTCCTCTTGGCCCAGTCGAACCTCATGCCGTGCCCGGGCAGCTCGTACTTGACGTCGGTGAACTCGGTGTCGCCGTCTGCCGTCCTGGTCGCTAGCCTGTAGTAGAGGTCGACGCCGCCGTAGGGCGCGTAGCGGTCGATGACGGTGGAGCCGAACGCGACGTCGCTCGCAATGAGGTAGGACCCGTCCGGGGTCCTGCGGTACACGTCGCACGTGTCCCCCTCGAGCGCGCCCTCGGGCGCCGTGACCGCGATGCGAGCCCGCATGAGGGAGCCGTCGGCCTCGACCGTGCCGGACGGGACGCCGGCGGTGTGCGACCACGCGACGGTGAACGCCGCCTCGGCCTCCTCGGACGAGAGGCCGGTCACGGTGCTCACGGCCTTGGCGGTGAGCGTGTAGGATGCGGTGTTGACGAGGGCGAGGCCGCTCGGCAGGGTCACCTCGGCGGAGTACCCGCCTTCTGACTCCACCCACTCGGGCGTGACGACGTCGCTCCAGAGCACGTCCCCCTCGGCCTGCACCTCGACGCCCGACGGGGTGCCCATCGACACTCCGTCGGCCCTGAGAACCATGACGAGCCTCGTGTCGGCCGAGTCGGACGTGACGGCAGCCTCCACTGGCTGCGACGCGAGCTCGGGCGCGACCTCGACCCCGACCGTCGGGGCGTCGGCTATCGAGACCTCGGCCTCGTTCGAGTCGGTCCACTCCCCGCCCGTCGTGACGGAGACCAAGAGCCTCAGCGACTCGTCGTCGTCGGGCGAGGGGACGGTGCACGACCCCGCCGTGCCGTCCCCTCCCGCCAGCGCCTTCCTGCCGGGCATGGAGTACACGGCCCAACTGGTCTGCTCCCCTCCGTTGTAGGTCCAGGTGAGCGGTATCCCCGACCCCCTCGTCACGAAGCCGGGCGCGGTGAGCACCAGGTCGCTCGGCCGCGTCGCGGGGATTGCGGGGAACTGGGCGGCCGCGGGCGTGGCGTACTTGCCGTAGCTCGTCCCGGACTCCCGCTCGAGGTAGCGGCGCGCCTTCACGTAGACGGGCTCCCCCTCCTCGAGGCCGCGTATCACCAGCGAGGCGGAGTTGGCCTTCCCCGCGACCTTGGACGCCGGGTCCTTCCAGGTCACCTGGAAGGTGCTGGGCGGCTCCGTGGACTCCCAGGCGTCGCCCTTCGCGCTCCACGACACCTCGGTGCCCGTCGAGTCGTCGTTGGACCACCCGAGGACGACGACCAGGCTCTCGCCGTCGGCGCCGCTCGTGACCGAGTCGACCGTCACGACGTCGTCCTCGGCGGTTGGCGCGGCCCTGTAGAGCTGCGCGGCCTGGTAGGGCGCGCCGTTCAGGGTGAGGATGTCGTGCTTGGTGACGGCCCTGAACCACGTCCTCTTGCCCCTGTCGGGCATGGCGTTCGTGACCGGCACCGAGAAGCCGAACGTGCCGTCGTCGTCGACGGCGCCGTCCACGTCGGACCACCCGTCGGCGAACGCCGCCTCGGCAACGGTGGCGGCGTCCGTGTTCCTGAGCATCTGCAGCTTGACCTCGTCGACCGGGCGGTAGGCTCTCGAGTTGGCGTCCCCGACGCTCACCCTCACGGTGAGCACGCCGCCCGGGCCCAGGTCGGTGTGCGTTATCTGGGTGATCGTGCCGTAGTGCGGGTAGGCGAACACGTGCGTCCTCTCCGACACGGCGGAGTTGCCCTTGAGGCCCCTCGAGATGGCCCTGATGGTGAACTTCACCCACTGGTTGATTCCCAGGGTGCCGCACTCCCACAGGTCGTACTCCGTATTGATGGGGTCGTCGGTTCGGGTGGTGACCCACGAGGGCTTGCCAGACACCTTGGTGACCATCTGGGCCTTCTTGAATGCGTTGTTCCTGTTGGCGGAGTCCTGCCTTATCACGCAGTACTGGGTGTCGTACCGCTCGAGCGTGTCGTCCTTCTTGGCGGGGGTGATCTCGCACATGAGCGTCCCGTTGTCGGGATTCACCTCGGGCACGGCCACCTTCGGCGCCCTCGGCAGGCCGAACCAGTAGGACTGCGACACCCTCGGCCCGAAGCCCCTCTCGTTCCACCCCGCCGCCTGCACGGTCACGGAGTTGAGGTAGCGTCCCGGTTTCACGGGATGGTAGGCGTTGCGGTCGTACCGCTGGGTGAACTCCGTCATCATCTCGCCGTCGCGCACCCACACGACGTCGCCGTACACGTACCGCTGCGATGACCTGGACTCGACGGACTTCTTTGGCTTGTACCACGACGCGTTGAAGATGAACCACGCGTCGATTCCCTGGAACCGGCGGTTGTTGTCGTCGTTGGTCGACCACGACGAGGTGCGCCAGCTGGAAGTCATCTCGTTGTCGTTCCTTGTGGGTCTCACCAGGTCGGCCACCCTCTCGTTGGGTGCCCATCTGATCCCTACGGCCATGCTATCCCTCCATCAGAGACATGCCGCGCAGCTCGCGCTCGACGGCCCTCGCCATGTCGTTGGCAGAGTCCCCGGCCTTGTAGTCGAGGACCACGTTGATGTTGTTGACGACGCTCCTGCCGCCCCCCATCTCGGAGGCGACCGCCCTCGCGAAGGGGCGCACGTAGCGTTTGTTGGAGAGCGGGACTATCGAGCTCCTGCGGCCCATGCTCATGACCGCCTCGGCCCCCGCCTCGCCCACTATCCCGGCGCTCGTGAGGGTCGCCGACCTGACGATCCCGTTGAGCATGCCGCCGGCCATGTGCCTCGGGACGGCGATTCCAGAGGGCCAAATGCCGCCGCTCGCATGCTCTTCGGTGGTCTTCACGGTGTTGATGCGGATCTCCCTGTACGAGGGGAGGCTGTAGACCGCCGCGCTGATCGCCCACAGGGTTCCGAGTGCGCCGCCGGTGACGCCGACGTAGATGGACTTCGAGCCAAGGCTGTAGCCGTTGAGCTCGTCCAGGCGGCCCCGCGCCTCGTCGTAGTTGCCGTTTATCTGCAGCTCCTTCGGCGCGAACGAGTAGGAGTTCACGCCGTCCATCTGGGAGATGGCCTCGCCGGCGTTCGTGTTGAAGGTGACGTTCACCTCCGAGTAGCCGGCCTCTGCCGCTGCAAGGGCAACCTGGTTGGCCGAGTCGACTACCTCTTCTGCGCCGTCCTCGCTGAACTGCGTGTTGGCCTCTGAGCCGTCGACGTCCTCGGTGACCTGCTGGACCTCCTCGGCCTGCTGGTAGACCTCCTGGATGCCCTCTGCGGTGACCCTGTAGACCTTGTCGCCGATCTTGAAGTTGTCGAAGTCTATGAGGTTGCCCTGGGCCGACACGAGCTGGCCGTCCTCGACGTGCAGCTCCTTCGGGTTTATATGGGCCTGGTCGAGGGCCAGGAGCTTCTGGACGGTGAGGTCTATGTTCTGGCCCGAAGTCTCGTACAGGTTCTGGAACGCCTCGGCGCCGGTCTGCGCCATCATCTGGGCCGACACGCCCGCGTTGCTCAGGGCCTGGGCGAGCTGCCCCGCGTCCTGCCCGATGGCCTGGCACATCTGGTCGAAAGCGTCCCCGCCCATCTCGGCGTTGAACTGCTCCTGGAGCGAGCGGATTTCGATTCCGACGGATTTCAGGACGTCAGCCATACCGGTCCCGCTCTCGTCCCACTTCGAGAGTATCTCGCTCCATTTCGTCGCGCTGATGTTGTAGAAGTCCTCGGTCGTGACACCGCACTTCTGGAGCTCACCGACGAAAGCGCCTAGAGCATCGGCGTCGCTGCCGAAGTAGCTCTGGAGCGTGGACTGCCTGGAGGCCAGGTCGAGCAGGGATGTCCCCGCGTGATCGGCCGAATCGCCCATATTGTCCAGCTGGTCCGAGTACCTGTCGACCGCCTGGGCATCAACCGCCATGGCCTCGCCTGTGGTCTTGACGGCGGCCGCGAGATCGCTTGAATGCTGTAGTATGTTCCTGCCCTGGTCATCCAGCGCGTACTCGTCGACCGGACCCTGCATCCACTGGTCTTGGTAGGCCTTGAGTTCTTTCCTCGCGTTGGCGAAGGCTGCTGCCGAGTCGCCGAGAGCCACCTCTGCGTCGGCGTAATTGGCCGCGATGGCGTCGACCTTCGCCTGCTGCTTCTTCTGCTCTATGTACTGGCGGACGGCGTCGGCATTTTCGAGCAGGATGCCCTTCTCGTCTGCTATCTTGCCGTTCGCGAGGTCGACGATCTTGTACTGCTGGCCGTACTGGTCGTTGAGAAGCTCGACGGCCGACTTGAGCTTCTGCTGCTCGGAGACCGTCAGGCCGACCTTCCCGAGGTACCTGTCGAACGCCTCCTCGGCACGGCTCAAGGTGCTTATCTCCTTGGCGGAGGCGTCGGCCCTCTCGTTCATCCTGTCGACGAGCTCGCCCTGGGCCTGGATGATTTCGTCGGCGCTCTTCGCCGAGCTCTTGAAGCTGTACCCCGTGTCGTCGACGATCCTCTTGCTCGCGCTCATCACGTCGAGCGACTTCGATGTCGCCTCGGCAACGCCCTCGGTCGCCTTCTTGTACCTCTGCTGGGCTTCCATCGCCTGCTGTACGGAGGTCGCGACGATGCCTGCCACGGCAGACACCGCCGCGAGCGCCGCGATGCCCTTGCCGGAGCTCGCGAAGCTGAGGGCCTTCTGCAGCCCGAGGTTGGCCTTCATGCCCCTCTCCGTGCTGACGGTCATGCTGTTGAGCTTGGCGGTCCATCCGGTTAGGATTCCCTGCACTGCCTTGACGCCGTTGTAGACGTGCCCGAACATGCTCGACATTGTTCCCAGCGCGACATTCGCGGGTCCGGCCACGGCGAGGAGCCCTGCCACACCGACGGCGGCCTGCTTCATCTCTGGGCTCAGCCCCTTCACGAAGCCGGTGAGGTCCTGGAAGAGGCTGCCGAGGTCGCGTATCCACGGGGCGGCTCCATCTCCCAGCTCCACTGCGAGGGCCGTCGCGTTATTCTTCATCATGGCGAGCGCGCCCGAGAAGCCCTCCGACTTCTTCTGCGCCTCTCGCGCTGCGTCGCCCGCCTCCTCGAGCTTGCCGCCGATGTTCGTGGGCACCCCGTTCCACGCGTCGGCCGACATCTTCAGCGCGTCTCGCAGCACGTTCGTCTCGTCGGTGGCGTTCGCCATCTGGTTCGCGAGGCCCTCGAGGAGCTGCTTGTCGCGCACGTTGTTGATGCCGAGATCCTTGAGCACCTGGTTGACCGAGTCGCCGCTCTTCTGCATCCTGCCCAGGCCCTCGACGAACGTGTACATGGCCCCGCTGGCGTCGGTCTCGAACTTGTGCTTGAACTCGTCGGCGCTCATCCCCGCGACGTTGGCCCACTTCTGCAGCTTCTCCTCACTGCCCATGACGGCGGACTCCATATTGGATATGAAACGCTGCATGGCCGAGCCAGCCGCCTCGGGCTTCTGGCCCGTCGCGGTGGCCGCGGCGGACCATGCGAGCATCTGGTCGGCGCTCATCCCCACGACCTTGCCCATGCCCATGAAGCGCGTGGTGATGGTCATGATGTCGGACTCCATGGCCGGCATGTTGTTGCCGAGCCTGACCAGGGAGTCGCCGAACTTGTCGTACTGCTCGGTGCTCATGCCCATGACGGTCGCCATCTTGCCCAGGTCCTGCGCGATGGTGTCGGCGTCCATGTCGGTCGCGATGTCGAGGTTCGAGACGGTGTGCGCAAAAGCCTCGAGGTTCTCTACCTGGATTCCGAGCTGGCCTCCCATCGCTTCGATTTCGAGCATGGTGTCGGCGCTGGTCACGTGCGTGCGCGAGAAGTCTATCGCGGCGTCCTTGAGATGCTCGAACTCCTCCTCGGTGCCGTTGACGGTCTTGCGCATGTTGCGGTACGAGGCGTCGACCTGGTCGGCTGCGTCTATCGCGTAGCGACCGGCCATCATGATCGCCGGGGTGAGGGTGGAGTACATGCCGTAGCCGAACTGCCTGAGCGACTGGCCGACGCCTCCCAGCTTCGACCATATCGACTTCTGGAAGTTCAGCTTCGCGAGCTCGGCCTCGAGCTTCACGGCCTCGGCCCTGCCTTCGGCGAAGGCCTTGCCGAGGTTGGCCGAGCGCATCTTGTCCTCGACGGAGCCCATGCTCGACTTGAGCTTCTTCGACTCCGCGTACACCTCCCGCATCTCCGAGCCGATCCTCTTCAGCTCGTTCTTGTACCCGTCCGGCTTGTTCGTCTTCAGCTCGCGCGCCGTGTCGGCCAACCGCTCCATGTTGGCCCTGTTGCGCTTGAGCTGCTCGTCGAGGTCGGCGTACGCGCTCTCGGCCTTCTCTGCGGCCACCCATGCGTTCCTGGTGGTCGCTGCGACCTTGTCGAAGCCTGGGGTGCTCTCTATCTCCCTGAGCACGTTCCTCGCGGCCTCGAGCTTGTGCTTGAGCGTGTCCTCTGCGTCGGCTATGGCATGCGCCTTCACCGCCGCGGCCTCGATGTTCCTCGGGAGCGACTTGAACGCCTGCTTCAGCTCGTTCGCCGAGCGCATCGAGCCCTCCAAAGCGGAGTCGAGTCGCCTGACGTCCGTCACGGCGGACGCGACCCTCGAGGAGCCGCCTAGCGCGTAGAGCTCAGACTTGAAGCGGGCCGCTTCCCCAGCGGCCTGCCTCAATTCGGCTTCTGCGGCTATGATCTGGTTCTGTATGGCCCTGAACCCCTCGACCTTGTTGAGGGCCTTGAGGTCGGTCTCGGCCTTCGCGTAGGCCTGGCGCAGGTCGTAGAGCTTCGCCTCGAGCTTCTCGACGTCCCCGGCAGCGATGTTGAACGATTCGAACACGCCGTCGGCCGAGTCCATGCTCTTGAACAGGGAGTGTATCTTCTCCCTCGCCTTGTCCGCCGCGTCGCCGCCTCTCGCGAGGCTCCTCTGCAGGGCCTTCACGACCTTGTCGGCGGTCCCCCAGGACTTCGCCTTCGTGAACTCCTTGCTCGCTATGGCCGACCTCTTGAGGGCGTCGTAGATGTGCTGCAGCTCCGCCGCGTAGTGCGTGGACTCGCTGCGCAGCTTCTGGGTGGCTGCGTAGACCTCCTTGGTGTCGGAGGCCATCTTCACGATGTCGCGGCCCTCGTACCTGCTGTTCTTGAAGAGCTCGGCACTCTCCCTGGCGGCCTGGTCGAGCGCGGTCTTGAGGGTCTGGACCTGCCTTGCCGAGTGCATGGCTTTGTCGCCCGCCAGGTCCACCATCGAGGCGAGGGCCTTGGTGTTGGCTGGGTTGAACTTGAGCGCCTTGTTCAGGCGGTTCATCTGCTGCTGCGCCTGGCCCGCGCTCTTCGTGATGGAGTTGATGGCCGAGTTCAGCGGCCTCGCGTCTGCGCCGAGTTTGATTGTCAATCCGCGGAAAGCGTCGGCCATCATCTACCTCCTAGAGCCTCGTCAGCGCCCTCACGTCGGCGCCGGTGGCATCGACGTACTCGGTGACGTCGGCGCCGTTGGCGACCTCCCACTCCCACAGGAGCTGCATGAGGTGCGTGTACTTCATGTGGCGCAGGTCGCGCCATGAGAGGCCCATGGAGAGCGCGCTGACCGCCATCCTCGCCATGGGCCTCGGGGTGTCCCCGGTATCGCCCGAGTTATGCTTCCTCTTCGGCAGCCTGGGCACGAAAGAAGCAGTCGGCGACCTCGCCCGCCAGCTCGTCCCTGATGCCCCAGAGGTCGAGCCCCTTGGTCTTCCTGGACCACTCGTGGAAGCTGGGGGCGGACTCGTCGGCCGTCTTCACGGCGGCCCAGAGGACTCGCAGCGCGGCCATCCAGTTGATCTTCTCGAAGTCGACGTTCACGACCACCTGCTCGCCGTCCACTTCCTTGACCTGGACCTGCTCGGTCGTCTTCAGGATGTCGCCGAAGAAGTCGGTGAGCAGGTCCTTGCGGAACTCGGACTCGTAGAGCACGGCGGTGAGGGTCGAGACCTCGGCCTTCATCTTCTTGCCGTCGATGGAAACCTCGAACATCTAGGACCCCCTTACGCCGAAGCCTCGGTCGGCTTCACCACGCCGGCGAAGAACGCCGCGTACTTGGCCGCGTTCTCGGCGGTCTTCTCGATGTGGGCCTGGACGACCTGCTTGGCCTCGCCGAGGCAGGTCATCTCCATGGAGGCGATGCGGACGTTGAGGGTGTCGGTGTCGACGTCGGGCGAGTCGTTCTTCGTGTTGGCGTTCATCTCCGGGCGGGAGGCCTTGCAGGAGTAGAACACGAAGCCGATGGGGCCCTTGTCGCCCTGCATCTCGGTGATGAGCGCGAACTCCTTGGCGGAGGCGTCGGTGGTCTCGTACTGGATGCCCGTGCCCTCGTCGACGACCTCTCCCAGGAGGTCGACGCGGATCTGGTCGGTGATGCGCGCCAGCTCGAGCTCGGCGGAGTACCCGCCGTTCGTGCCCTCGAACGTGTAGTAGATGCCGTTGTCCGCGTAGAAGTCGGACGAGTCGCCGCCCTCGCGGGAAAGGCTCAGCGACACCGCTCCGGGCATCGCCTTGGGCGTGCCGAAGGTGCCGTCCGACTGCAGGAGCGCGTACTTGGTGTTGGAAAGGCCGTAGCGAATCTTGTTAGCCATCGAATTCTCCTTCTATCTGGTAAAACGTGTAGACAACCTGGATGAGGTTGTCGTTCTCTATCCATTGCTCGTCGCGCCGCACCGCCCCGAACTCGGCCCTGAGCGCGTCGCCCAGCGCCTTGTCGAGGTCCTTGTCGCGGCGCTTCTCGTAGAGCTCGACGATCCACTTGTGGCGGACCGCTATCTGCTCGTCGCCCGCGCAGATGGGCTTGTCGTAGTCGAGGTAGTAGCAGGCGAACGGCGGCCTCGGGACGTGCCCGTCGGGCCACTCCATGTGGCAGCACCTCACGTGCTGCGAGACGACCCTGTTGACGTCTGCGTGCGACATCTACCTCAGCGCCTCCCCCACTGCCTTCTCGACCCTCTCGACGAAGTCGTCCTGTATCTCGTCGAACGCGGGCGCCATGTGCGGGAACGCCCTCGTGCGCCTCTCGGTGAGGGTCAGGTGGCCCTTCTCGAGCAGGTGCACGAGGCCGGGCTTGGCCTTGTTGCCGATCTCGCCCTCGGTGACGGCGCCCTTCCTGACGCGGCTCGAGAAGCCGCCGACGTACGCGTCCGACCACTTGTGGACGCCGCCCTTCTTGGCGTGCTTCTTGACGGTCTTGACGCCCTTGCGGGTCGCCTGCTCGGTGGCCTTGCCGACCTTCTCCTGGCACGAGGCGGGGATGTCGCCCACCAGCTCCTCTATGCCCCTCGCGAACGAGTCGAGGCCGCACGTGACGTTCCTAGCCATCGGAGCCCTCCTCCCCATCGGACCCGTAGTCCGGGTCGTCGTCGGAGTCGGACTTCTGGTGGCGCAGCGTGAGCACCGTGAAGTCGCCCTTCTCCTGGGCGACCTCGACCGAGTACCACTCGTCGCGGTAGAAGACGTCGAGCTGGCCGTCGTAGTCGCAGGTGCGCAGCTGGACCTGGGCGTCCGCGGACAGGCCTATCTCGTACATCGACGACCAGGTGTGCGAGCCCACGGTGCGCGGGTTGCAGAAGACCTCGGTCCTCTCGTCGGAGACCTGGGGCACGCCCTCCTCGTCGGGTTCGACCGACTTGGCGACTAGGGTGCATGTCTGGTTCCAGCGCATGCTATTCGCCCTCGCCGTCCCCGTGCGCCCCGTCCTGCCCCTCCTGTACGGGATCCAGCTCCGGTTCGGCATCGGCGCCCTCCTTCTCGATGGCCGCGACGTTCTCCTTCGAGTTGAGCAGGGCGTTGAGGATGCGGTCGTATGACGCCTCGAAGCGGTAGGCCTCGGAGACGTCGTAGCCGAAGTCGGCCTTGCAGAGCGCGGCCACGCCCTTCTTGACGAGCGCGTTGTCGAGGTTCCCCTCATCGTTGAGCTTCAGGAGGGCGGGGTTGACCCCCGCCCTCTCCATGTCGTAGAGGGCCGCGTCGACGAGCGTCTGCACCTCGGAGTCGAGGGCGGACGTGGTCAGCCTGAGCGAGCCCTTTATGTCCTCGAGCAGGGTCACTCGCTACTCGCCCTTCCTCTCCGCGATGAGCTTGTAGATCTCGGGGTTCGTCGCACCCTCGGGCACCTCGACCCCGAGGACCGCCGCCTCGTCGAGCAGCTCGGCCTTGGTCGGGCGGCCCGTCCTGTGCTCCCTGACGAGCTTCTGGAAGCACTGCTTCCTGCCGCAGGCGTTGAGCTGGGCGATGCGCTCCTCGGAGGCCTCGAACTCCTCGCCCTCGCGGCGCGTGACCTTCTCGGCCTCGTCGTAGAAGTCGCGCAGGGCGGTCACCTTCCTGGACATGGCCTAGCCCTCCTTCTTCGCCGCGCGGCGGCGTGCGGGCGCCTTGGCGGCCCTGGACTCGGGGGTCTGCTTGGCGGCGGTCTCCACGACGACGGCGCCTTCGGGCTGCTCGCCGTCGCGGTACTGGCGCGTGGTGCCGTCGGGCAGCCTGTAGTTCCTCAGCGGTCCCATGGCTAGCCCACCGTGTACTTGCAGAACGCGGCGGGGTACTCGACCGCGAGCGCCAGGCGCTGGTAGGCGCGGAAGCTCACGCGGCCGTGCGAGAAGTCGTCGCCGTCGTAGCCGGTGTCGAAGCGGCGGCCGGTGACGTGCTCGTAGATGGTCGCGCCCGCCTTGAACGCGCCCAGGATGGACGTGCCGCTGGTCAGGGCCGGGGTCGGGACGATGCGGATGGTGCGCCACAGGACGTCGCCCACCGTCACGTTGTTGCCGTAGACGATGCCCACGGGGCCGCCCAGGACGTACTGGTCGGACGAGTTCTTGAGCGTCTGCATGGTGTCGTAGTCCTCGTCTGCGACGAGCAGCGTGTCGACGTTGAAGTTCGGCGTGGCCTTGCGGATGGCCGTCTTCTTGGCGAGCAGGCTCTCGATGAAGGCGAGGTCGTAGGCGGACGCGGTTGCGGTCAGGATGCCGCTGGCGTTCGTGATGCCCGTCAGGTTGTCGCCCGTGCCGTCGCCCATGACCAGCTGATCCTCGACCACGGTGTCAAGGTTGTAGGCGGCGCGCGAGTTGACGTGGGACACAAAGCGCGGAGCGTCCGTCAGGATCTCGTCGGACTGCTTCCAGATGGCCGTGACCTTCTTCAGGCTCTCGGTCTTGCGCTCGGGAGCAGCCACGTGGATCTGCTTGAAGGCACCGAGCTCTGCGGTCATGCCCGCGCTGCCCTCGAACGCGCCCTCGACGTAGTACGCCACGGCGTCCTTCTCGGTGGACTCGTGGTTGAACAGGTCCCAGATGGTCAGCGGACGGCGGTAGCCCTCGCGGATGCGGGTGTCGGTCATCGTCAGCTCGTCGGCGTAGTAGCCGAGCGTTTTGGCGTCGCCGAGCTGCGAGTCGGCCTGCGGGTCGGTCGCGGCGCGGAAGGCCACGTTGCCGAGCTGGAAGCGCTCGCCGCGGGAGTAGCTGCGCTCCTGCAACTGGTCCCAGACGCGGCGGCCGAGGGAGTTGTCCTTCTTCACGCGGACCTGCGGAGTGGCGGGGTCTGCGGCCTTGCCGACGACCTTGCCTGCGCCGCCTACGACCTCGACGGCCTTCTGGTTGCGGGCCTCGGCGAGCTTGTTGCGGCGCTCCATCTCGTCGGTGATGATGGTGATCTCGGAGTCGATGGCGTCCATCCGCTCCATGGTCGCGTCGGCAGGCGGCTCCTGCGCGAGCGACAGGACGAGCGAGCGGCGCTCTTCGAACTGCTCGGCGTTCAGGCCGCGGTAGGCCCGAGCGTCCATTGTGGTGAAGTCCATGACTTCTCCTTCCTCCTTAACGGATTGACATTGCCCTGGCCCGCAGCGCAATCTCCCTGCGCCTGCGTTCCAGCTCGTGCTGCTGCGACTCCCGCAGCCGCCTGGCCTCGATCTCTCCGTTAACGAGGTGACGTGCACTTATCTCTGTATTCGGATCGGCGGGATAGGACACGCAGGAAATGTCATAGATCTTCCCCACGCGTACAATCCTCGTCGTGAACACCTTGTTCTCCCTGTCCTCGATGTATGTTTCCTCGACGGGGATGAACACCCAGCTCATGCGGGTGACGTTCCCAGCGGCGATGTCCTCGTACATCTGGCGTGCGAGACTCGTCTTGGAAAGGTCGGCCGCGATGAACAGGCCGTGGTCGTTGGGCTCGAAGTAGAGCGTGTTGTTCGTGTTGCGGGCGTACACCCTGCCCTCGTGGTCGTACTGGAAGATGACGTCGGACATGTCCGCACCATCCAATGCGTGGCGGTCGATGATCTCGACGTACTTCCAGCCGTCGGAGTCCTCGAAGAGGGTGTACGGGTCCTCGAACGTGGTGGCGTAGCCCTCCACGTAGAACTGGCTGTTGAAGCGGTTGCGGGGTTCCTCCGCCCCGAGGAAGTCATCCGGCTCGTCCGGCTCGTCATGATCGGGCACGAAGAGCGGGGCGCTCATCATCCTGTACTGTCTCTCGTTGGGTTTAGCTGGCATTCTCAGACCACCTGTCCTGGTTCGTGGACGTGACGTCGCCCGTGTCGGTGTCGCCCGGAGAGCCGTAGCCGTCCGAGTCGGGGCGGATGGTGTCGCCGTCCTGGCTGTCTATGTCCTGCTCTGAGTTGTCTGTCCGGGTGCCCGACGAGGCCAGCTTCTCCTGCTGGATGCGGGCGATTTCCTCGAAGGTGCGGCCGACCTTGTATTCGCCTCGGAGGATGAACACGTCGCCGTCGTCGATGGGCGGGAGCTGGAGGATTTCGCGCGCCTCGTTGAGCGTCATGATCCCCCTGTCGCACATGTCCTTATTGATGTTGCGCTTGGAGGAGGCGGCCGCGTACTCGAGGCGGTTGGAGCTGAACATGATGCGGTTCGCGGGGCGCTCCCTCATGGTGAAGGTCGCCTGCGTCATCGCCTCGCCGAGGGCGAGCGCGAACGGCTCGATGCAGCCCTCGTAGAAGGCGTCCCAGGCGTTCTCGTCGTACATGTTCTGGAGGATTCGCCTGTTGGTGCCGAAGTAGTCGAAGACGTTGTTCTCGATGCGCTCCATCTCGTCGGAGGGGATCGTCCAGTTCTGCGACTTGAGCTGCTCGATGGAGACGAAGGTGTTGTCGTAGACCATGAGGGGCGTCTCGTTGGCGGAGGAGAGGTTCTGTTCGGAGAAGCGGTCGCGCTTCTTGGCCATGTCCTCTTCCCTCACCTGCCCCTGGAGCTGGCCGATGAAGCGGAGCTGCGCCGAGTCGTTCATCGACTGCTTCTGCGCGTCCTCCTGCGCCTTGAGCATCGAGAGCGTGTTCGCGAGGATGTTGCCGTCGCCGAACCAGTCGCTCACGTACTGGAACCGCGTCACGATAGCGACCTTCCTCAGCTCGATGGCGCGCACGTCCCCGTCCATGGACGTCCACCTCAGCCAGTACTCGCCCGCGTGCTCGACGACCTCGGCCATGGCGAGCGGCACGGGATAGAAGCCTATCTGCAACTGCGTCCCCGGCTTGTACTCGGGGACCACGCAGACGGTGGTGTTGTTCATGTAGAGCGTGGCGCACCTGTAGAGGAACTGCGGCCACGTCTGGAACTCGTTCGGGGAGGTCTCTATGGCCCTGCGCACCCTCGGGCGCGCGCTGCCCTGGATCTCGGGCTTGAGCTTCGAGCAGGCCACGGCGAAACGCTCTATCACGCTGCGCACGAGCACCTGCTGGTACATCGAGCCGCTCCATCCCGTCGTGTACGGGCGCGAGCCGACCGTCTCGACGGCGGCGGGGCCGACCTTCGAGCCGGTCCCGAGTATCTTGTCGAGGATTCTCCCCATGTGCTCCTTGCGTTCCCGCTTCGGGTTTCAGAACGGATGTGCTACACTCGCCTAGAAGCTTATATCCCGTTTTCGGGACGATGCACCTTGACATCGGATTCGCCGATTTGGGCGGATTTGGGCGCGTTTGGGCGGATTTGGGCACCGTTTGGAAGGAGCCGGGTGGCGAAGAGCAAGCTCGAGAGGGCCGTCGAGGACGGCATGGAGGGGCTGAGCGAGGCGCAGAGGGAGCTGGTGAGGTCGCAGCTGTCCGTCTACAGGAGGAACGCGGCGAGGCTCGCCCAGGTGGAGTCGGAGCTGAACGCCTGGAACGCCAGGCCCGCGGCCACCCTGGAGGAGGTCCGCGTGAAGCAGTCGCAGAGGGCGACCCTGTCACACGAGATAAACCAGCTGTCGACCGCCAACGCGGAGATCTCGGAGAAGCTGTTCAGGTTCATGGAGGTGCAGTGATGGCTAACGTCCTTGTTGCATGCGCTTACGGTGATTCCGTGCTCGGGGCGGCCTGCTGCCTCGTGAACGACGGCGAGTTCGTCTCCTACGTGCGGTGCGCCGTGTACGACTGGGAGAAATGCCCGTTCGGCAGGAAGGTGGAGGGCTGCGGCACGTGCGCGCACGCCTGCGCCATGACCGAGTCGGACGGCGAGCGCATGGTCGACTGCGAGATCAACGAGATGCAGATGTACTCCCCCTACGCGGCCGAGTGCTGGCGCTGGGAGCGCGCGCTTGGCTAAGAGGCGCATATCCGACGCGGAGAGGTACCTGCTCGACGTTCAATCGGGCAAGGTGGTGGCCTGCAAGCGCATAAAGCAGCTCGCCGAGATGATGCTGCCGAGGTTCGAGCAGGGCTACAAGCGCTGGCGCTTCGACATAGACAGGGCCGAGCGGCCCGTCAAGTTCATCGAGACGTTCTGCTGTCTTCCGAGCGGCAGGGTCGGCACCCCCTTAATACTGGAACCGTTCCAGAAGTGCGCGATAGAAATCGCGTTCGGGTTCGTCGACGACGAGGGCAGCCGCGAATTCAAGGAGTTCAAGGTGGCATACCCGAAAGCAAGCCCTCGCCGCCAATTCCAAGAGGTCTTCTGGATGGAAGGCCGCAAGAATGCGAAGACCACGACTTCCGCCGCAATCGAAATCTACATGCTCGTAGCGGACGGCGAAGGGTCTCCCCAGGTGTACAACGTTGCAACCTCGAAGGATCAAGCATCCCTTGCCTATGGCGCCGTGTGGAAGATGGTCAAGCAGTCTCCTGAGCTCAGCAAGGTCATCCGCAAGGGAACCGTCGTCGACCGCGACCAGGACGGTCTCATCTGCGACCGCACGATGGGCTACATCACGCCGTTGACGAGCCAGACCAGGCACCTCGACGGCCTGGACGTCCAATTCTGCGTGTTCGACGAGATGGCCGCCTCCACCAACCGCGACCAGTACGACCTCATCAAGCAGGGCATGTCGGCGCGCGATCAGCCTATGCTCTGGGCGATCACCACAAACGGCTTCGAGCGCGAGAACCTGTTCGATGACCAGTACGATTACGCATGCGGAATCCTAGACGGCAAGATCGAGGATGACCGTATGCTCCCAATCCTATACGAGCTGGACGACCGCAGCGAGTGGACCGACGACCGCTGCTGGATTAAGGCCAACCCCGGCCTCGGCACCATCAAGTCGTGGGACTACATGAAGGACGCGGTGAACAAGGGCATGCAAGACCCATCGTTCCTCCCCACCCTCATGACCAAGGACTTCAACATGCCCGAGTCTCGCGCGGCGGCATGGCTCACGTTCGAGGAGGCCGTGAACACCGAGACGTTCGACATCTCCGCGATGGGCTTCCGCTACGGAATCGCGGGCTTCGACGCATCCGACACCACCGACCTCTCCGCAGCCAAGATGCTCATGATGCGCCCCGATGACCCCAAGATCTACGAGCTCTCGATGTACTGGCTGCCCGAGGACGCGCTGAACTACGGCGACGGCTACAGGCGCGAGCGCGACGACGTTCCCTACAGGCAGTGGGTGGAACGGGGATTGATGCGCACGGTGCCGGGGAACACGGTGCCAAAGCGCGTGTTCATCGACTGGCTGGAAGAGGTCAAGCAGAACTACGACGTGTACACGTTCGCGCTCGGCTACGACCCGTGGCACGTGATAGGCACCGACGAGGAGGCGCTGCAGCAGTACGTCGGCAAGGACCGCTGCATAGCCGTGCGGCAGGGCCCCAAGACGCTGTCGGCGCCCATGAAGGAGTTCAGGGCGCAATTGGCGGGCAAGCTGGTCGTCGGCAACGACAACCCGATAGACCATTGGTGCCGGATGAACGTGAGCGTGAAATCGGACGTGAACGCGAACATACAGCCCGTGAAGATGCAGGGCAAGGCGAAGAACCGCATAGACGGCTTCATGGCCGAGATATGCGCCTACATCGCGCTGTCCCTGCATAGAGACGAGTACATGGCGAACCTTTAGGAGGGAGACATGGCATTCAAGAAACACCAACCGCGGAGGTTCGGGCGTCCCGCCATCAGGCGCGACCGCTGCCCCTACTGCGACGGTATCGCCGTCATCGACGAGATGCGCCCGCCGTTCGGCTTCCATTACGAAGGGGCCGACCTGCCGTTCTCCGTGCAGCTGTACACGCATGGCTGCTCCATCGTCACGGAGGTCACCTACCCGGACCAGGGGTACACCGTCCTCAAGCATGACATCATGCGCCCCTTCGACCCCGAGCTGTTAGACCCGAACCGCTTGCCGGAGCACAAGTACGTCCACGTGGAACCGCGCCGCGTCGGGCATGCCGCGCCAATTGCCTACTGCCCGAAGTGCGGGAGGGACTTGAGAAGCAAGAGGCCGAGGGTCTGGAGATAAGGAGGTCAGATGAAAGCCGATGACTGCTCGATATGCGGCAAGCCCGCGCGCGTGACGCACGCGGACGCGAAGGGCGGCACGCTCTACGGCGTGCGCTGCGAGGGAGGGCACGACTTCCCCGCCGTTTTCGGCACCAAGAACCGCGCCATCCAGGCGTGGAACGAGTGCCAGGGTTTCGTGATGAGGTACACGGAGGAGGAATGATGGCCGAGATGGTGAAGAGCATAAACGTGGAAATAATGCCCAAGCTGACGGTGGACCTAGAGACGGCGCAGGTGTGCGTCAAGCTGCTGAACTGGTTCCTCGAATCCGACGACCGCTACAGGCTCGCGCTCGCGTGGAACAATGACGAGGGCGGCAAGCGGTGGGAGCTGACCGACGAGCCGGTAACGCTGAAGACGACGATGGACGAGCTGTCTGCCACGGCGAAAGCGGCCGTCGATGCCGCCGATGCCGAGATGCAGAGGAAGAAGTTCCGCAAGCTCGCGAGATTGGAGGACGAATGAGCAAGCGAACCGACATCATCATCACGGCGCTCGTCATCATCTCGCTTGCAGGAGCCATAGCCATGCCCGCGCTGTTCGCGATGGGCCGCGCATACGGCGCGACCTGCGCGGGAATAAGCGCATGCTATGCGCTGCTGCTGGCGTGGTTCGTCATGGAGTACGCGAGGGGGCGGCGATGACCAATTGGGTTTGCCCTATATTGAGGGAACCGTGCATCGGGAAGGACTGCGCTATGGCCGTCGAGCTTGACCACCCCAATGTTAGCGCGTATTCGATTCTCTGGAAATGCGGGCTCGTGAACGACGGTGAGCAGAGGCACAGGAAGGCCCACGTGATATGCAGCGAGAGCAAGCAATGACCAACTGCCCGAACTGCAACGCGCTCCTGAGCTACGAGGGCGGGCTGCACTGCGACTACTGCGGGGCCGTGTTCGAGCGGCCACGTAGGGATTGCGTCGTGAAGGTCCACTCCCCCGAGATGGACGAGGGCGCGATGCGCATGCTCGCACGCGGGTTGCTCAGCGTGAACGAGGTGCGCGGGATGCTGCGGCCACGCCCTGCCAGCACGCACGAGACGAGATAGGAAGCACGATGATCGAGAAACCCGAAATCAGCAAGACGCAACTGGTGGATAACCTGTTCTGGGCGCTCTGGTACAACGGCCTTGATTACGAGGTCGAATATCTTGCAGGTCTCCTTGAGGACGCGCAGGGCTGGCTCGAACGAAGCGACCCGAGAATGCGTGATGCCGGGGAGTCCATGGTACTGCTCTGGATGATTCTCGTGCAGAGTTTCGGCGATTACAGGACATCACCGAGAAGCGGGTGGGTAGAGGACACGCGCGGAGCGGCCGAGTTCCTGCGTTCGCGCATCAAGCGCACATGGGGCGAGGCCGATGGCTAAGACCGCCCCATGGCGCGACTCCGCGAAGTTCAAGCCGTTCTACAAGTCGAAGGCGTGGGCCGACGTGCGCTCGGTGGTGCTCGACCGCTCACACGGCCTGTGCGAGCGGTGCATGGAGCGCGGCGAGGTGAAGCCCGCCGACGTGGTCCATCACACCACGCCGCTCAACGAGGTGAACGTGAACGACCCGGACGTCTCGCTCAACCCCGACAGGCTGATGGCGCTGTGCCACGACTGCCACACGGAGGTCCACCAGCTCCTCGGGGTGGGCGCGATGAACGGGCGCAAGGAGGAAAAGCCCCGCGTGGGCTTCGACGCAGAAGGGAACGTGATCAGGCTATGAGCGACAAGACCGACACGCTGCTCGAGGCGGTGAAGGCGCAGGCCGCGAACCTTGAGCCCGCGCAGTTCAACTTCATCATGGCGCAGCTCGACCATTACCGCTGGAACGAGGGGCGCATATCCGACCTCGAGGGCGAGCTGGAGGCGAGCGCGAAGGACGAGTACCGGGACCTCGACCAGGAGGGCAAGCTGTTCCGCCAGCGCCACCAGCTCGTGGCCGAGCAGGGCACGCTGTTCAGCCACATCATGCGCTGGCTCAACGGGACCGCCGCCCAGGAGTCCGAGATAGACATGTTCTTGAACAAGTAGAATCGAGCCGTCGGAAGGAGAGCGAATGAAACGCGACATGGACCTCGTTCGCCGGATACTGACCGTCACCGAGAAGGCCGAGTCGGCCATCGACGTGAACGACCTGGCAACCGACGCGCACTCGATGGAGTCCGTCATCTACCACGTGCGCATGATGGAGCACCACGGGCTCATCGACGCGACGGTGAAGTTCGCCGACGACGGGTGCTACGTCGGATGGGTGACGGCTTTGACGTGGGACGGTTGCGACTACCTAGACGCCATCAGGGACGAATCGGTATGGCGCAAGACCAAGCAGGTCGTTAAGGAAACCGTAGGCTCCACCACGCTCGACATCATCAAGGAGACGGCGAAGCTCGTGGCGATGACGGCGATAAAGGCCCAGCTCGGGCTGTAGTCCACCCCTCATGTGCTCCTGCGTCGCGCGTATGCGGGCGCCCACGCGCGGTTAAGTGCGCACGACGCGAAACGTGCGTGCATCGCGCGCTTAATCCGCGCAACTTAATTAAGTGCGCGCGCGTGAGCTGGAAAAACGAAAAATGCCGCGAGGCTTTAAATGCGTATCCCCGCCGGACCCTTACGCCCGGTTGTTCAAAATGCACAAAGGGGGGCCCTGACCTGGGCAAACGTCCGACCGCACGACA
>JAFUBJ010000243.1 GCA_017460265.1 Atopobiaceae bacterium
AGGAACGCCTGCGACAGCGCCGACGCCGCGCCCTCTACGATAAGATTCTCCATGGGTCTTCCTCTCTTTCGAATCTCGACAATCCGAAGGTTAGGAAGACCCTTCGCTTAGGTCAAACCAACAGAAACGTTATGCCGACCCCCCTAAGGCGCTGTTTGGACGCATTAGTTACCACTGAATCGCGATGTGAGGGCATTAATCGGTTTATTTTGCATCGAGTGGCAACTAGATAAAATAGCTAGTTACCACTCGATGTGCTCGCTCGGACAAAACCGCAGGATTCTCAGCACCAGAACGAATCGTATGGTAACTATTTGCATCTGATGCCTTAACGTGAACACCGCCGCGCAGACTACTGCTTGCGCAGCAGTGCCCACAGCCAGCGGAAATCGGGCTGGCCTGGGTGCTCATTGCCAAAGATGCCCACCTGCGTGACCGTCAGCTCCGGCACGGTTGCTGCCAGCGCCGCAAAGCGCTCCTCGGTCATGTAGGTGTAGTAGCGTTTTCCCAGGTATCCGTCTTTATCGCCGTACTTGAACGAGACGTAGAGCACCCCGCCCGGCTGCAAGGCGCGCGCCAGCTTGGGCATGAGCTCCACCAGCCGCTTGTACTCCAGATGCATGATGGAGGCCGACGCAAAGATGCCGTCGTAGAGCGCCACATCATCAAGCTCGTTGAACTCTTGGACACGCACGGGCGTACCGAGATACTCCGACGCAAGCTCACACATCCGCACCGAGCCATCCGTCGGTGTGACCGTAAAGCCCTTCTCGCGAAAGTATGCCGTGTCGCGCCCCGAGCCACAGCCCAGGTCAAGGATGGAGCCACCAGCCGGCAGCTCCGCCATGAAGCGGTCCTGGTTGGTGCGCTCCGTGATGGTGAACGCATCGGCAAAGCAGTGCTCGGCCTTCTCGTTGAAGTACTCGATCGTGGTGTTCATGAAGTGGCCCTAGCAGCTGCGCTTGCCCATCTTGGCGTAGGTGTCCTCGCGCGGGATCCAGTCCAGGAAAGCCTCAACCTGCTGGTCCCAGAAGCGCCACTCGTGGCCAAAGCCCGAGACCTCCACCCAGGTGACGTCCGCTCCCAGCTCCGTGAGCTCGGCGGCAAAGGCCTGGTTGGGGGCGAGCAGGAAGTCCTCGGTGCCGCAGGCGTCATAGATGGGTGGGAAGTCAGCGCCAGAGGCGGCCACCTTCCGCGCCAGCGCATGAACGTCGTACGCGGGGTCAGTTTCGCCCTGGTCGGCTGCCATGGGGTCAGCCGCAAAGGTTGCCGGGTTGATGTGCACGCCGGCGGAGAATGCACCGATGGCGTGGTAGCACTCGGGGTGGGTCAGCCCGTGCACGAAGGCACCGTAGCCACCCATGGAGAGGCCCGCGATGTAGGTATCCTCGGGCGCGCTCGACACGGGGAAGTAGTTGGTAACGAACTCGGGCAGCTCCTCTTCCACGAAGCGGGCGAAGTCGTCCGCGCCGATCTTGGCGTAGGCCTTGTTCTCGGCCGAGATGTTGACGATGGCGATGCGGCGCTCCTCGGCGTAGAGCTCGACGTTGGTGTAGCCCGTCCACTGCGCATGGTTGTTGGCAAAGCCATGCAGCAGGTAGACCACGGGGAACTTTGCCGGCAGCACGTGCGTAGCCGGACCGTCTCCCATGCCCAGTGCCTCGGGGCAGGTGACCGAGGGCAGCACCACCGTGATGTCCACCGCACGGTTGAGCGAGTACGACAGGAAGTTGCAGACGACCTTTGCCATGGCGGCTCCTCTCAAACGGGACGTATCTGGTCGCATTGTATCGAATGGACATATGCTGCGCCCAACCGGACGTTAGACGGCAGGTTTTGGTCCGGACGAGCGCAAGTTGCGCCCAAACGGACCGCGACGGGCATTGTAACGTCCGGACGAGCGCAAGGTGCGCCCAACCGGACCGTAGCGTGCCCTGCAACGTCCGGATGGGCGCAAACGGTAGCTGAACTTCTCGCAGCTTAAGGGTACTACCGGGCAAACTCGACCGTCGCGGAACCGGATCCACACGCCTCGGCTAGGCCGGCTGCGTCGTCGATCTTACCCACGCGCCGGTAGCTCCACCCGCCGTTGGCAAAGGTCTCGTAGAAGAGCACGAGGCAGTCGGAACCAAACACCATGAGGTCGCCCGCCTCGATGGTCTCGGGCACGAACTGCTCGCCGTCGAAGGCGTCTCCGGTGTAGCAATATTTCTCGTTGCCGTGCAGCTCTTCCATGGCGAGCGACATCGGCAGACGTTCGACCAGCTGATTGCCCGCCTTGGTGTCCGCGACCGTTGCCGTGAAATCCACACCGTTGACCGTGACCGAGATGTGCATAGGTTCCTCTTCCTGTTCTGGTGCCTCGCTGACTTGCTGCTCCTGAGGCTGAGATGGCTCCGCAGGACCAGAGAGCTCCGCTGGGGCAGATGCTTCTGCTGAGCCACCGCCGCACCCATTCAGGGCAAGCCCCAGCACTGCCGCTCCAGCCATGAGAAAGGTGCGCCTGTCAATCGACCTCGTCATAGCTCCCCCACCATTCGTGCTCAGCATCCGCTGATGCGTACTATCAACCTTTGCATCTTCATTCTTTGCCACGTCGCGGGTTGTTTCAAATGCCAATATTGCCTTGCTTGCCATAGCGCCCGTGCATCGATGCGGAAATCAGATATGACAAGAAACGCCTGGTCCCAAATCCGCCATGTTAGACAACCAGGATGGAGTCTTCTGTCCAAGGTGACAAGAAAAGACCTGGTCTCAAATCCGCCACATCCTTTCATCCGCTTTGCAAGCACAGTCACGGCAGGTCTATCGTCACCGGTTCAACGATCAAATCAGTTTTCGAAGACGGCAGGAAACCCAGGGCGTAGAGAGGATACGTTACGAATCCTTCTCCGCCCCCTAGGTTGGTGTCGGCAAACTTTGCAGCAGGATGCGAACCATACTTCTTGGGGTGCGCAATGACGTAACGCATGCTGGTAGCTCTACCGTTGGTTGACTTGCACTCAATAATGGTAGGCTCGCCATTCAGATTTGCAATAAAGTCGAGCTCGGGTGACCCACTTGGTGCGTGGTAATAGTACAGGGGTTGTTCGTTGGAAGCAAAAGCCGAGGCGACCATGTTCTCGGCAATTGCCCCTTTGTACGCGCTCAAATCACCTTTGAGCACCCGCACGGCGGTTCCCTGTTCAAGCTGGGACACAAGCAGGCCCGTGTCGGAAAAAAACGCCTTGAACTCTCGGTCGATCTTGGCACCTTCAAGCGGAGAAGTAATCTCACGAAGGTTATATGACTTAACAACAAGCCCAACGTCAACAAGGTATTGGAGTCCATCCGCTTTTTGCGTGCTGTTGCCACGCGCATCGACCTTGCTATATTGAAATTTTTTATATTCCTTTGCAAGCTGAGAGGGCAACGAGTCAAGACAAGCCTCTGCTCGCAGCTTAAGCACCTCGTTGACGGCATCTTCACCCTTTGCATTGCGATAACGTCCAAAGTCATCGCGAATGGAGCGAAGAATCTGGTTTTGCACTTCGCGCACGGCATTGAGGTCGTGGCTTTCGAGAAAGACGTTAACAGCCTCGGGCATGCCTCCAACAATTAGGTATTGCAGGTAAAGCGTTCGCAGACCATTGTGGACAGTGGGAAGCAGAGGCTCCTTTGCACCTATCTGTTCGCCCGCATACGCCATGACCTCGTCCGCAATACCAGCATTTATAAGGAATTCACGCAGGTTTAGGGGGTGCATCGTGAGATGCTCTTCGTAACCAACCGAAATACCACGGGGATAGGGGTCCCTAAAACCCTTGACGCCAAGGAAGCTGCCCGTGGCAATCACATCATAGCGTCCGTCAATATCCCAGTATTTAAGCGAGCTCCGAGCGTTTGGGCAATCTTGTACCTCATCAAGAATAAGCAAGGTGTCATGTGCCACAAATCTAGCCTCAGGGACCGACGCAGTAATTGACATGACCATGTCGTCCACGTTGAAGTCACCCGCAAAAGCATCGTGCACACTCTTATTTGCCCGCAGATCGAGATACACCACTTGTCCATAACACTCATCACCAAAGGCCCGCACGAGGTAGGTCTTCCCCACCTGCCTCAGACCGCTGATAACAAGGGGGTGATGAGGACGACCACGCCAGTCCTCCAGATTGGACCAAAACTCCCTCTTGAGCATTCGCATCACCATGTTAGTACTATTTTAAGAGGATTCTAGACTATACTTTTGTCAATTTTAAATGGTTTTAGATTAATGATTTTGACAATTTTCAAAGGTTCTAGGGTAGTATCTTTGCCATTTTTAAAAGGTTTCAGACGAATGGCCTGTTGAACCGGAAGCTCGGAGGTGACAAGAAACACCTGGTCCCAAATCCGCCATGTTGGACAACCAGGACGGAGGCTTCTGTCCAAGGTGACAAGAAAAGACCTGTTCCCTTCTTGCCGCGACCTGTATCATGGGCTAGCACCAACTATTGCGAAACCAGTTAGGAAGCTTATGTCAGACACCGAAAGCGCCAGCTCGTCGCAGGCCAAACGCGACACGTATTCCCTGATCCTTGCCTTCGCACTGGGCGTGGCCCTTGCCGCGCTGTTCTTTGCGCTTTGGCTCAAGCCCCTCGGATCAGCGCAGCCCAACGGCACGCCGGCGCAAGGCCAGACCACCGCGACCGAGCAGAACGCCCCGCTCGACATCGCGGCAACCTTCCCCTCGTGGAACCCCAACAGCACCTCGCTCGCCGAGCTCGTGGCCTTTGTGGAGGACGTGACCGACCCCGCAAGCCCCAACTACCAAGAGCCGGCCGCGCGCATCGCCACCTTTGACATGGACGGCACCATCATCTGCGAGAAGGCACCCGTCTACCTCGACCACATGCTGCTCATCCATCGCGTGCTCGACGACCCCACCCACACTGCCGACGAGGAAACCGTCTTGCTGATGAAGGAGGTTCGCGACCTGGCCATGCGTGGTGAGCGGAGCAAGGACCACGAGGCCGGCAAGGCTCGCGCCATCGCTCATGAGTTCGCTGGCATGACGCCCGACGAGTTCCGTGCCTACGTGCGCGACTTCCTTGACACCGTGCCCGTCGTGGGCTTTGACGGCATGACCTACGGGCAGAGCCTCTACCAGCCCATGCTCGAGGTCATCAGCTACCTTCAGGCCAACGACTTTGACGTGTGGATGGTATCTGCCTGCGAGCGCGAGGTCGTGCGTGCGGCAGTGACTCCGCTGGGCATCACCCCCGACCACGTGATCTCGACTGATGTGGCCTACGCCACGACCAACCAGGGCGACGCGGTCGCCGACGACTACACCATGGAGCAAGACGAGCAGGTCATCCTTTCCGAGCCCCTTGACGAGGTGGAGTGCGGCAAGAACGGAAAGGTCCTGGCCATCGCCCGCGAGATCGGCAGCCGCCCGCTGCTGTCGTTTGGCAACAGCTCGGGCGACTACGCCATGCTCAACTACGCCGAGGCATCAGGTGGCATGGGCGTTCTCGTGGTTGCAGACGACCTTGAGCGCGAGTACGGCGACGCCGAAAAGTCCGCCGAGCAGTACGATCTGGTGACCAAGGAGTCCTGGACGGCCTTCTCCATGCGAGACGACTGGGCAACCATCTACGGCGAGGGCGTCACGAGAACCGAGCTCCCCGGCCTTGCCGAGGAGGAGTTGGCAGAGGCCGCATAACCACAAACCAGATTTGGAGGAGCACCATGGAGGTCCGCAAGCTAACCGAGGCACGCGACTGGCTTGAGAGCGAGCGCATCCTGGCGACGGCATTTCTCCATCCCTGGGACGAGGAGGAAACTCGGAAGCAGATTCAGGCGCAGGCAGACGGCTCGCGCCCACGGCCCGAGGAGTCGTGGGGGCTCTTTGACGACGAGGGCACCATGGTCACAAGCATCTCCACCATGCGGCACGAGCTCTCCTTTGGCGGGGAACGCATCTCCGCCGGCGAGGTGCACATGGTGGGGTCGCTCCCCGAGCACCGCGGCAGCGGAGGCGTCCGCACGCTGATGGACGCGATCCTGCGTGACTTCCGAGAGCGTGGCGACGCGCTTGCCGTGCTCATCCCCTTCTCCAGCGCGTTCTATCGCAAGTTTGGCTTTGAGGTGGCGAGCCGGATGATGCGTCAGCGCGTGGGAATCGATCAGCTCGCAGGCTTTGCGTGCGACCTGCATGTGACGCGCGTGTGGGAGGAGAAGGACCTTCTGCCTGTCCGCGCGCTCTGGGATGCGTTCGCCCGCACCCACGACCTGGCCGAGCTGAGTGACGACAGCGCGTGGGCTTGGCGGGGCAACGGGGACTTTGGCGAACCGGACTTCTTGCACCCCGAGCGCCAGCGCTATACCTACGTGCTGTGGAGCAAGAAGGACAAACCCTGCGCCTACCTGCGCTTCTCTTTCTTCCATGAGCCCGATCTGCCCTTTGTGGGAGAGCTGGCCGTCGACGAGCTGGTGTGGGACTCGCCCGAGGCGCTCCGCGCCGCGCTCGGCTTTCTCTATCGCATGCGCGCCAAGGTCTCTCACGTCAACTTCGAGCTTGCCGACCTGGACCTTGTCATGCTGGTGCCCGAGGCCGACAAGGTCGAGCGGCGCGTGGACAGCCATGTGATGGCGCGCATGCTCGACGTGGAGA
>JAFUBJ010000244.1 GCA_017460265.1 Atopobiaceae bacterium
AACTCGCAGGCCTGTCCGATGACGATGGGACCCGACCCGATGACCAACACCTTGTTGATGTCGTCACGCCTCGGCATGATGTGGCCTCCCCTCGCGGACGTCTATGGAAAGGTAGTCAGGGCTCACGCGGGAGGCAGCGTCGCCGCGCTCGCGCCAGGCATCCATGAGGCGCACGAACGCCTGGAAGAGGTAGCGGGAGTCATGAGGCCCCGGCCTGCTCTCCGGGTGGTACTGCACCGAGAACGCGGGCGCATCGAGGAACTGTATGCCCTCGGGCGTCCCGTCGTTGAGGTTCACGTGGGTGAGGCGCACGCGGCCTTGCCCCTTTGTCCTGACCACCGGAGCGATCCCACGCTCGACCCAAAAGCGCAGGTCATGAGCGTGCGTCTCCTCTCCTCCGGAAAGCTCAGGAACGAGCGGCCCCATGCTCTCGAAGACAAGGCCGTAGTTATGGTTCTGCGCCGTAATCTCCACCTTATGCGTCAGGAGGTTCATCACGGGCTCGTTGCCGCCATGGTGCCCGAAGGGGAGCTTCTCTATCTGTGCCCCCGCGGCCATGGAGACGAGCTGGTTCCCCAGACAGATGCCGAAGACGGGCACCCTGCCCAGAATGTCCAGCGCGGCTCGTGCGGTCTGGGTGACCTGCTGGGGGTCACCGGGGCCATTTGAGAAGAAGACGCCGTCCGGGGCTAGCGAGAGGACCCGCGAGGCGGGAGTGTCGAAGGGGACGACGGTCACCGCGCAGCCCGCGGCCGCGAGTTCGCCCTCGATGCCACGCTTCTCGCCACAGTCATAGGCGACCACATGAAGCGCCGTCCTTCCCATGTCGAGACGTCTCGCGAGCGCCGACGGTGCGGCCGGAACCTCGCGCTCTTGCCGTGGCGACACGTCAGCCACGTAATTATGCGCGCTGATGGCAGGACTCGCGCTCACGCGCGCGACAAGGCTCTCTGGGTTGAGGTCCACCGTAGAGATCGCCGCTCGCATCGCTCCTGCGCTTCGTATGCGCAGCGTAAGCGCCCGCGTGTCCACACCCTCGATGGCCACGACGTTATGGGAACGCAAGAAGTCTGGGAAGCTACCTGCCGATTGCCAGTGTGAGGGCGCGTGGCACATGTCTCGCACGACGAGCCCCTTGAGCGCCGGTCCCGCAGACTGCATGGCAAGCTCGCTGACGCCGTAGTTGCCCACCTGCGGGTAGGTGAGCGTCACGATCTGTCCTGCATAGCTGGGGTCGGTCACGATCTCTTGGTAGCCCACCATGGAGGTGTTGAACACCACCTCGCCAAACGCCTCACCCAAAGCTCCGCAGGCATGCCCTTGCAGGCAGGTTCCGTCTTCAAGCGCAAGGAGAGCGGGCAAAGGAGCGTCCTTCGATGCGAGGGGATTCATGTGCAGGCTCCTTTCAAGAGGTAAGGCCCGATGACAATGCGAGGCGGTCGCAAGCCACCAGACTCGAGTCTATTTCTGAGGGAAGCCGCTTGGGCAAAACGTGCCCAAGCGGCTATGTCCCTGACGCACCTCCGTCACCAAGGGGAAGCGTTGCCGTTTCAAATGCGCAAAGTGCCAGAAACGAAGCCGAGTTTGCCCTTCCGTACGTTCCTAGCTTTCCGCAAGGGCCTCGATGGTGCTGCCGATGATCCTGCAGGCCTCGTCGCAATCCTCCTGGGTGATGATGAGTGGCGGCACAAGGCGGATGACGCTGTCTCCGATGGCGGTCACCAGCAAGTGACGCTCAAGGCAGCCGTGCTTGACGTCCACCGCCCCAAAGCCCTCCTCGAGCTCGATGCCGATCATGAGGCCCTGTCCTCGCACCTCGCGCACGTGTGGCAGCGTGGCGAGCCTGTCCATGAGGTAGGCGCCCATCTTGGCGGCGTTTCCCGCGAGGTCGCGTGACAGTAGCTCCTCGACCTGCGCAAGGGCCGCGGCGCAGCACACTGGGTGCCCGCCAAAGGTCGACCCATGCGAGCCTGGCGAGAAGGCCGCGGCAACCTTTTCGGTGGCGCAGATGGCGCCAATGGGCATGCCGCCACCCAGCGCCTTGGCCATCGACACGATGTCGGGCTTGATGCCGTAGTGCATGTAGCTCATGACCTTGCCCGTACGGCACCAACCGGTCTGCACCTCGTCGATGAGCAGGAGCATGTCATTCTCGTCGCAGAAGGCGCGCAATCCCTGCATGAATTCCTGAGTTGCCGGGTGCACACCGCCCTCGCCCTGGACGGGCTCTATCATGATGGCGATGGTGTTCTCGGTGCAGGCGTCCTTGAACGCCTGCAGGTCGTTGAACGGCGCGTACGAGAATCCATAGGTCATGGGGCCAAAGCCTATCTGGCAGCCGTTGCCAGGCTGACCCGTGGCGGACATGGAACCGAAGGTCCTGCCATGGAAGCCCATCTTGGCCGTGACGATGTGGTAACGGTTGGGACCATAGTTCTCGATGCCGTACTTGCGGGCCATCTTTATCATGGCCTCGTTTGCCTCGGTGCCCGAGTTCTGGTAGAAGATCTTGTCCATGCCGATCGTGGTGCACACCTTTTCGGCGAGCAGTGCCTGCGGGATGGTGTAGGGGTAGTTAAACGTCTGCATGAGGGTCTGCGCCTCGTCAATGACCGCCTCCACCACGCGGGGGTTGCAGTTGCCGGCGGAGTTGACGGCGATGCCCGCATAGAAGTCGAGGTAGCGCTCGCCCTCGCTGTCGTAGAGGTATTGGTCCTTTGCGCATTCGGCCACGAAGCCATAGCGCTCGTAGGTGTCGATCATGTACGTGGCGACAAGGTCCTTGATGTCCTGGGCTGTACGCCCCGTGTCGCTGAGTCTCATAAGGCGGCTCGCTTTCTTATTCGCTTCTCATAATCTCGCCGGGATCAACGAGGCCCCTGATCACGAGGTAGTCCTCGATGAGGCGCACGCAGCCGGCAATGCCCATGCGCTCGCTGTTGAGCGTCATGTCATAGTTCACCGGGTTGGTCCAGTAGTTGCCATTGGTGTAGTAGGCGTAGTAGTCGGCACGGTACTTGTCGGTCCGCTCGATGGTGGCGTGGGCCACTTCCTCGGTGACGCCCATGTGCTCCATGGTGCGTCTTACGCAGAAGGACCGCGGGGCCTCGATGTAGATGCTCACCACTTTCTCCCGGTCGCGGAGCACATAGTCCGCGCACTTGCCCACGATGACGCACGACTCTTGGTCCGCGAGGCCCAAGATGATCTTCCGTTGGTACTCGAAGAGCTCGTCATCAGACTTGAACCGCTCGTTGCGTGCGAGGTAGGTCCTCGTGCGGGGAAGGCCGCGCAGGAAGCTTGAGATGCCCCCATAGTCACGCATCCGCTCGTTGACCTCTTGGAAGAGCCGCTCGTCCAGCCCGCTCATCTGGCTTGCCAGCGTGAGGATGCGGTTCTCGTAGCAATGAACGCCAAGGTCCTTTGCCACCATGGATGCAATCTCCTTGCCTCCCGAACCAAAGCCGCGCGCAAAGGTCACCACGAATCTCTCCATGCTGCCAACCTCCTCTCTCTTTGTCTTATCCTTCGAGATATCTGCTCAAGAACTCCCTGGTACGCGGGCTCTTGGGATGCTGGAACAGCTCTTGGGGCGGGGCGTCCTCCACCACGAAGCCCCGGTCCATGAAGATGGTGCGCGTGGACACATCCCGCGCGAACGCCATCTCGTGCGTCACCACGACCATCGTGAGCCCGGTGCTCGCGAGCTGGCGCATGACGGTGAGCACCTCGCCCACCATCTCGGGGTCAAGGGCAGAGGTCGGCTCGTCAAACAGCAATACCTCGGGATTCATGCAGAGGGCTCGAGCAATGGCCACACGCTGTTTCTGCCCGCCCGAGAGCTGGCTTGGCCTGGCATGGATGTAGGGCGCCATCCCCACCTGCTTCAAGTGCTCGATTGCGCGTGCGAAGGCCTCATCCTTCGAGAGGTGCAGCACCTTGCGCGTGCAGAGCATGCAGTTGTCCAGCACGGTGAGATGATCAAACAGGTTGAAGGACTGAAACACCATGCCCACCCTGGAGCGGTACTCGTTGATCTCTGACTGGACGTCACGAACCTCCTGACCATGAAAGAGCACCTTTCCCGAGGTCTGACGCTCAAGTCGGTTGATGCAGCGCAGAAGCGTTGACTTTCCCGAGCCGGAGGATCCCACGATGCAGATGATCTCTCCCGGGAACACCTCCATATCGATCTTGCGCAAGACTTCATGGTCGCCGAAGGACTTGCTGAGGTCGATCACGCTGAGAATTGCCTCTTCCATCGTGTCCTCCTTACTCGCTCTCTAGGTACTCGACAGCCAGGGCGTAGTCGTCGGTGCCCCTGACCCACTTCTCCACAAGAAGGAATAGCTTGTTGAAGAGGAAGCACAGCACGAAGTAGATGACGGCGATCACCAGATAGCTCTCGAAGTACTTGTAGTAGTTGCCTCCCACCGTCTTGGCTGCCATGAACAGCTCCTGGACGGCAATGACGTTCAGGACCGACGTCATCTTGAGGTTGGTCAGGAAGGTGTTGGCCATTTCGGGAAGGATGTTTCTGAAGGCCTGCGGAAGCACGACGTACAGCATTGTCGCCAGCGGAGACATGCCCATTGCCCATGCGCCTTCGCGTTGGCCGGGGTCAATGGACCCAATGCCGCCGCGCACCGTCTCGGCCATATAGGCGCCGGTGTTGAGCACGGTGACGAGGATGCCTGCCGCTACGGGGGTGATGTCAATCCCCATCTGGCGGATACCGTAGTAGATGATCATCGCCTGCACGATCATGGGTGTGTCGCGAAAGAGCTCAACGTAGACGCTTGCTACCAGCTTGAAGATGCCTACGAGGATCCTCTTGGGCAAGAGGTCTTCCTTGCTCACCTCAAGGTCTTGGATGACCCCCATGACATAGCCAAGGACAAACCCCAGAAGCGTTCCGATGATCGAGATGTAGAGCGTCAGCCACATTCCCTCAACAAACATGCTGAAGTATTTCTGCGTGAGGAAGACCATCCACTCAAGGGAGCTCTGTGGGTCGGTGATGGTAAAAAAGTCAAAGACCATGGCTTTCTCCGTCCTGGTCAGGAGGTGGAAGGAGTGCGGACAAGTCATCCTTACGTTGCCCATCCCGTCCGCTCGAAGAGTGCTGCGCTAGACCGCTGCTGGCTGTTGGCCGATCACGCGCGCCATGAGCTCGTCCATGGCCGCCTTATCGTCCCAGCCAACGCTGTCCATGGCTGCCTGCAGGCTGTCGCGCAGCGCGGTATCATCCTTCCTTGTGGCGATGCAGACGTTGACCATCTCGTCGTCGCCGGTGAAGGTGTCTCCTTCCGCCAGCGTGATGATGAGCAGGTCAGGGTTGGTGAGGAGCGCCGACTGCGCAGTGGGCAGGTCGACGATGCAGAGATCGGCAACGCCGTTGGTCACGGCCATGAAGCATTCCGAGGTGGTCTCGTAGTTGCTGCCGGTGTCAGCCCCCTCAATCTGGTCAAGCAGGGGAATCCATCCGGTTCCCAGCTGCGTCGTGACCTTGCAGCCCGTGCCTGCCAGGTCGGAGAGACCCTTCACGTCGGCGTAGGGGCCATCCTTCTTTACCACGATGCAGTTGTCCCGATAGTAGTAGGGGGAAGTGAACGCATAGGCCATCTCTCGTTCCGCAGTGCGTCCCATGCCCGCGATGATGCAGTCGTAGTCTCCCGAGTCGAGCGAGATGCCGATGGAGGACCACTCGACCTTGTGGATCTCGAGCCCCTTGCCGAGTTCGGTGGCAAGCATCTGGGCAACTGCCACGTCATAGCCGTAGGCGTAGTAGTCGCTGCCGAAGATGGGTTCGGCTGTGCTGCCGTCGGGCGTGGTCGGTTCGTCCTGGGTCCAGTTGAAGGGCGCATAGGCGCACTCCATGCCC
Organism: Atopobiaceae bacterium; assembly: GCA_017460265.1. Taxonomy (GTDB): domain Bacteria; phylum Actinomycetota; class Coriobacteriia; order Coriobacteriales; family Atopobiaceae; genus UBA1367. The sequence goes on from JAFUBJ010000244.1 coordinate 5,885, forward strand.
ACGCGCAGGGTGTCGTCAGAAGATGGGGCCATCTGGGGCTCTGCTTGGTTGGCGTCGTCACCTGATTGGCCGCAGCCACCCAATGCACCTATGACCGGAAGCGTCGCACCGGCGAGGGCAAGCCTGAGAAAGTCTCTTCTGTCCATGTCTCTCCTTTCGTCGTCTGAACACTTGTGACGAAAGGCATGGTCGTGGATTGTCGTTTCGGGGCGGTGTGCCGTTTGTTGCGGCAAAACGTTTTGTGGGTTACGTCTGTTTACCAGCGATTTTTCTACTGCCAAGCGAGTTTGTTGAGGGAAAGTAACGAGACCTTTTCTGTTGGGGACATCGCTTGGGCGAGGAGGGAGGCGCTCATCCTACCTATGCGTCAGAGAGGCGCCGCTCAAAGCGATCCTTGCCTCGTACGGTGGGAGTGCTTGTTGGGTAGGTTCCGCTGAAGCATGCGTCGCAGTACCCGTTTCCGCAGGTCAGGCAGCCAAGCTCCTCCAAGGGCAGGTAACCCAGGCTGTCGGCGCCAATCAGGGACGCGATCTCGTCCACGGTGTGCCTGCAGGCGATCAGGTGCTCCTCGGAGTCTATGTCCGTTCCGTAGAAGCAGGGATGCAGGAACGGCGGGGCGGATATGCGCATGTGGACCTCGCGCGCGCCGGCGTCACGCAGCAGCTGAACTACCCGTCTACTGGTGGTGCCCCGCACGATGGAGTCATCCACCAGTACGACACGCTTGCCAGCGACTTCTGACTCGATGGCGGCGAGCTTGATTTTGACCTGTCCCTTTCTGTCCGTTGGGGCTATGAAGGTGCGACCGACGTATTTGTTCTTGATGAGTCCTATCCCATAGGGAATGCCGGATTTGTGGCTGAAGCCGAGAGCCGCGTCCAGCCCGGAGTCTGGTGCCCCGATGACGATGTCCGCGTCGACAGGATGGGTGCGTGCCAAGATCCTGCCCGCCTCGATGCGTGACGTATGGACCTCGACGCCGTCAATCACCGAGTCAGGCCGCGCGAAGTAGATGTACTCAAACACGCAGGTACGCTTGGGCGCCAGTCCGCAATGCTCCCTGTGCGAGGTGACGCCGTCTTTGCTAAACACGACGATTTCCCCTGAATTGACATCGCGGATGAACGTTGCCCCCAAAGCCTGGAGTGCACAGCTCTCAGAGGCGACGGCATATATGCCATCTGGCGTCTTCCCATAGCAGAGTGGCCTGAACCCGTGGGGGTCTCGCGCACAGATGAGCTTCTGGGGAGACAAAAGGACCAATGAGTAGGCCCCTTCCAACGTATCCATGGCCCTGCTCAGCGCCTCCTCGATGGAGGGCGTCGTGAGGCGCTCTCGCGTCACAATGTAGGCGATGGTCTCGGTATCGCTCGAGCTGTGGAAAATGGCGCCCGACAGCTCGAGCGCCATTCTCAACTCCGTTGCGTTAGACAGGTTGCCGTTGTGGGCAAGTGCCATGCGTCCCTTCTGGTGGTTGACCTCTATGGGCTGGCAGTTGGCGCGGCTATTGGAGCCTGTCGTCCCGTAGCGCACGTGCGCGACGGCCATTGTCGCGGCAGGAAGGGACTCCAGTTCTCGCTTGCCAAACACCTCGCTGACAAGGCCTAGGTCCTTATGCGAAAAGAACACGCCATCATCGTTCACAACGATTCCGCAGCTCTCCTGTCCACGATGCTGGAGTGCCTGAAGACCGACGTAGCACAGACCGGCAACATCGACCGGCGTCGGAGCCATGACGCCAAAGACCCCACATTCCTCATGCGTACCCATGCGTCACGCCCCGCTCTCGCCGTAGTTGGAAAGCACACGCGCCGAGGGGTCATCGACGTTGCAGCCCTCCCATGATCGGTTGGGCATCCAGAAGCCGGCCACCATCTGCGCCTGACCGGGGTAGTGCCTCTCAAAGAGCTCGCGGTAGAGGAGCGACTCCTTGGTGAAGGGCTGGGCAAACGGGTAGTCCTGCCGCTTCACCTCGAATTCCTCATCCGTGTAGCGACGCTCGGCGTACTCCTTGAGGTAGTCCACCATGGAATGACCCACCGCGTCAGAGAAGGCAGCCTTCTCGCGCCAGAGGATGCTGCCGGGCAGAAGCCCTGTGCCCTCGAAGGCATGGCGCAGCAGGTATTTGCCCTTTCCGTAGGTGTTGAGTTTGAGCTTGGGGTCAAGCGCCATCACGTAGCGCACGAAGGCAAGGTCGCCAAAGGGTACACGCGCCTCCAAGGAGTTGACCGAGATGCAGCGGTCGGCACGCAGGACGTCGTACATGTGGAGCTCACGCAGGCGCTTCTCCGCCTCCTGTTGGAAGGCGTCTGCCGAGGGGGCAAAGTCTGTGTACTTGTAGCCAAAGAGCTCGTCAGATATCTCGCCGGTGAGCAAGACGCGGATGTTGGTGCGTTCGTGGATGTACTTGCAGACGAGGTACATGCCCATGCTGGCGCGGATGGTGGTGATGTCGTAGGTGCCCAGGAGCGCGATGACGTCCTCCAGCGAACCAATGACCTCCTCAGGCGTCATGGTCACCTCAGTGTGGTGGCTTCCGATGAACGCGGCCGTCTCCCGTGCGTACTTGAGGTCGATGGGATCCTCCTCCATGCCGATTGCGAAGGTCTCGAGGGGTGCGTCAAGCTCCCTCGCCGCGATGGCGCAGACGAGCGACGAGTCGAGCCCGCCGGAGAGCAGGAACCCGATGCGTGCATCTGAGACCAGGCGCTTGCGCACGCCGGCCAAGAGCCTCTCGCGGATGGTGGCGCAGGCGGTCTCAAGATCGTCATGGCAGACCGCATCGACCTTCGCGATGTCGCAATAGCAGAAAAAGCGTCCGTCTTGCCAATAATGTCCTGGTGGGAAGGGGAGGATGGTATCTACGAGCCCGACGAGGTTCTTGGCCTCGCTTGCAAAGACGATGCTGCCGCGACGGTCGAAGCCGTAGTAGAGCGGCCTGATGCCGATGGGGTCACGCGCCGCGACAAAGCCCTCCGTTGCCGCGTCATAGATGATGCAGGCAAACTCGGCATCGAGCTGCGCGAAGAGGTCGGTGCCATATTCACGCCAGAGCGGAAGCAAGATCTCGCAGTCGCTGTCGCTCTTGAAGGAATACCCCTTCGCACGGAGGCCTTCCCGCACGTCCTCGAATCCGTATAGCTCCCCGTTGCACACCACGTAGCTACCGTCGAGCTCGAACGGTTGCATGCCCGAAGAAGTGAGGCCCATGATGGAGAGCCGATGAAAGCCGAGCAGGCCGTGGCCCGTGTCGATGACGCGCGAGCAGTCGGGTCCACGAGAGACTGTTCGCTCAAAGCCTTCCATGAAGACGCCGAGGTCCACGTCAGCGCCAGAGTAACCCATGATGGAGCACATGACATTAGCCCTTCTCCTTCAATGCGCAAGGCGGGCGCAACGTTTCCGCTGCGCCCGCCTTGCGCACGGATTTCCTTACACGTAGAAGAGCATCTGGTTATAGCTGGGGACGGGCCACCAGTCCTCGCCGCACAGGCGCTCCATGGCGTCAACCGCGGAACGCAGGGCGTCCATGGCGGGGATGACCTCGTCACGGCAGAGTGCGCAGCACTCGGTGGGATTGGCCTTGGAGGCGGCGTGGGACGCAAGCTCCTCAAGCCTTGCCGTGAGCTTGTACACCTCGTCGATACCTGCGGTGATCATTTCCACGACATCCTTCTCGGCCTTGCCCGCGATGCCCAGACCGGCCTTGGTGGCGACGGTCTCTGCCAGCTCACCCGAGTAGCTCATGAGGGCAGGGAGGTACATGTGGCGTGCCATGTACGTCATGGTGTTCGCCTCGATGTTGATGAGCTTGGCGTACTGCTCCGACTTGGCAACATAGCGTGCGTGCAGCTCGGCCTCGTTCAGGACCCCATACTTCTCGAAGAGGGCGATGTTGTCGGGGTCCATGAGGGCGCCGAGGGCGTCAGGTGTGGTCTTGAGGTTGGGCAGGCCGCGCCTTATGGCCTCTTCCTCCCAATCGGGGGAGTAGCCGTTGCCATCGAAGATGATGCGCTGGTGGTCGCGGAAGGTGTGGCGCACGAAGCGCATGGCCACCTGCGTGAAGGGCTCGTCAGAGCGGGCGGCCACATAGTCGCAGAAGCGTTCGCACTGCTCGGCCACCGCGGTGTTCAGGACCACGTTGGGGTCGGACAGGTTCTGCTGGCTTCCGCACATGCGGAACTCGAACTTGTTGCCGGTGAAGGCGAAGGGAGAGGTGCGGTTGCGGTCGGTGTTGTCGCGCAGCACCGCTGGCAGCTGCGGGATGCCCAGGTCGATGAGCTCACGCTCCGCGACGTCGGCGTGCTCCTTGTGGATCAGTGCCTCGACGACCGGGGAGAGATTGTCTCCCAGGAAGATGGAGACGATGGCTGGCGGTGCCTCGTTTGCGCCCAGGCGGTGGTCGTTTCCGGCAGAGGCGACGGACATGCGCATGAGGTCAGCGTGCTCGTCGACGGCTGCCACCAGGCAGGCGAGGAACACGAGGAACTGCAGGTTGTGCTCGGGGTCGGGGCCGGGCTCAAGGAGGTTCTTGTCGTCAGCGCTGATGGACCAGTTGTTGTGCTTGCCTGAGCCGTTGACGTACTCGAACGGCTTCTCGTGTTGTAGGCAGACGAGCCCGTGATGGCTGGCCAGGAGGCGCATCTTCTCCATGGTGAGGAGGTTGTCGTCCACAGCCGTGGAGCCTTTCTCGAAGACAGGCGCGAGCTCGTGCTGGCAGGGCGCGACCTCGTTGTGCTTGGTCTTCGCGGGGATGCCGAGCTTCCAGAGCTCGTCGTCGAGCTCCTTCATGAATTCGCTGACGGTGGGTCGGATGGCGCCGAAGTAGTGCTCCTCAAGCTCCTGGCCTTTGGCCGGCGCGCAGCCAAAGAGCGTGCGACCGGTAAGGATGAGGTCTGGGCGGGCCTTGTAGTCCTCCTCCTTGATGAGGAAGTACTCCTGCTCGGGGCCGACGGTGGTGAAGACGCGTTTTGGTTCGCGACCAAACAGGGCTAGCACGCGCTTGGCCTGCACCTCGAGGGCGTTTTGGGAGCGCAGCAACGGGGTCTTCTTGTCGAGCGCCTCTCCGGTGTAGGAGATGAACGCCGTGGGGATGCAGAGCACCTCGTCCTTGATGAAGGCGGGGCTCATGGGATCCCACACGGTGTAGCCGCGCGCCTCGAAGGTGGCGCGCAAGCCGCCAGAGGGGAACGAGGAGGCGTCAGGTTCGCCCTGCACGAGCTCCTTGCCGCTGAAGGCCATGAGGATCGAGCCATCAGAGCGCGGCGTCAGGAAGCCGTCGTGCTTCTCCGACGTGATGCCCGTCAGCGGCTGGAACCAGTGCGTGAAGTGTGTGGCGCCCTTCTCCAGCGCCCACTCCTTCATGGCGTGCGCCACCTCGTTGGCGATGTCGAGGTCAAGGGGCGCTCCATCGTCGATGACCTGTTTGAGCTCCTTGTACGTGGGCCTGGAAAGGCGCTCCTGCATGTCCGCGTCGGTGAAGAGCAGCTCTCCCCACTCCGCAGTGACCTTGTCTTGGGCCATGGCAAATCTCCCTTCTTGAACCATGCGCTTGTGTGGCGCATCAAGTGACGCACATGAGACTACCTGCGCTTTATTTCCCTGAAGTGAGAGGTCGTGCCGTGCTTGACGGCAAATGTGTTAAGGCAAGATTGCACCAACGTAGCATCTGGATTTCGGCGTCCGCCGTTGCTCGTCGCAGGGCTCTACGAAAGCAGGTCAAGCAGCCTGCGCGCTGCTTCCTGCGTATCCTCGCGGTTCCCGAAGGTGGAGAAGCGGAAGTATCCCTTGCCGCATGCGCCAAAGCCCTCGCCTGGCGTGCCCACGACCTGCGCCTCGTTGAGCAGGTAGTCAAAGAACTCCCAGCCGCCCATGCCGTCCGGGCACTCAATCCATAGGTACGGGGCGTTCCTTCCACCGCAGTACCAGATGCCCGCCTGATCGAGCGCCTGCATGAGGATGCGCGCGTTCTCCTTGTAGTAGTGCAGGTTCTCCCGTATCTGACGTTGGCCCTCGGACGTGAAGACGGCGGCTCCACCACGCTGGATGACGTACGAGACGCCGTTGGTCTTGGTGGTGCGGTTGCGCACCCACATGTCGTTCATGCTCATGCCCGCGCGCATGAGCGTCTTGGGCACCACCGTGTAGCCAAGCCGCGTACCCGTGAAGCCTGCGGTCTTGGAGAGGGAGCAGATCTCGATGGCGCAGGTCTTTGCTCCATCGATCTCCATGATGGAATGAGGGAGGTCTGGATCCTCTATAAATGCCTCGTAGGCTGCATCAAACAGGATGATCGAGCCATGTTCGTTGGCAAAGTCCACCCAGTGCTGCAGCTGCGTCCGACTGAAGGTCGCGCCGGTGGGGTTGTTGGGCGAGCACAGGTAGATGAGGTCTGCCAGAGTCTCCTCGCTAGGCTCGGGCAGGAAGCCGTCACCCTTGCTCGAAGGCAGGTGGACGATGGTGCGGCCCGCCATGACATTGGCGTCCACGTAGGCGGGATAGGCGGGCTCAATGACAAGGGCAGCGCTTGAGCGGTCAAAGAGGTCGAGGATGTCGCCCAGCTCGTCGCTCGCCCCGCTGGAGACAAAGACCTCATCGGGCGAGAGCTCGACCCCGCGCGTGTGGTAGTGCGCGGCGATCGCTTCGCGGAGGAAGGGCGCCCCGCACTCGGGGAGATAGCCTTGAAAGCGGTCTTTGTCTGCCTGGTCATTCACCGCCTGGTGGAGGGCCGCGATGACCGCGTCGCACAGCGGAAGGGACACATCGCCAATGCCCATGCGCAGTAGATGCGCGTCTGGATGGCACGCCTGATAGTCGCTCACCTTCTGTGCGATGCGCGCGAAGAGGTACGAGTCCTTGAGCTCTGCATAGTGGTGGTTGGGCGTGATCACAGGGCAACCTCCCCTTCGTAGACGGTGGTGGCGGGGCCAGTCATGAGCGCCTCGCCGTTCGCTTGTACGGTTATCTGCAGCTCCCCGCCGTCAAGCCGCACGGTGATGGGCTCGTCTGCGAGGCAGAGGCCCTTGCTGACGGCCGCGGCAGCCGACGCGCAGGCGCCCGTGCCACAGGCCAAAGTGACGCCGCTCCCGCGCTCCCACACGCGCATGCGCAGCTCGTGAGACGAGAGTACCTGCACGAACTCGGCGTTGACACCGCCAGGGAAGGACACGTGATGCTCGATGCGTGGCCCCAGTGTGGCTAGGGGAACCGTCTCGGCGTCGGGCACGAAGAAGACCGCGTGGGGGTTGCCCACATCGACCGGCGTGCAGACCAGTGTGGTGTCCTCATCGTGTGGCTCAACCTGTATGACCAGGTCATCGTTCACAGTAACGTGGCCCATGCTTACGGTTGCTCCGCATGCCTTGCCGTCCTGTATCTGCAGCACGAGGTGCTTGATGCCCGAGAGAGTGTCGACATCGATGGCGGCCTTGTCGGTCAGCCCCTTGTCGTAAACGTACTTGCCCACGCAGCGGATGCCGTTTCCGCACATCAGGGCCTCGCTGCCGTCGGCATTGAAGATGCGCATCGTGAAGTCCGCGGCGGGTGATGTGGAGGGCGTGATGAAGATCATCCCATCTGACCCTGCGCCAAAGTGACGGTCAGACAGGCAAATGGAGAGCTCGGCAACGTTGGCAGGGACCTCTCCATAGACGTAGAGGTAGTCATTGCCCAGGCCGTGCATCTTGGTGAAGCGCATGTGCGGAACCTCCCTTACAGGCCAAGCGTGTCGGCCACCTCTGCGGCGCACGCGAGTCCGTCGGCGATGGCGTTAGCGACGAGCGAGGAGCCCATGCGACAGTCGCCTGCCACAAAGACGGGGATAGGGCTCTCTGAGATAGTGCGGTGCGAATCCGTGTGCGTCAGAGGCAGATGGCGACCGTCATCGGAACATGTCACGCCAAACACCTGGAACACCTGGCCCTCAGGGCCGACGAATCCCATGGCTAACAGCACGAGCTGGGCCGGAATGACGCGCTCCGTCTCTGCAAGACGCTCGGGCTTGCCGGAAGACCAGTCAAGTGATGCGACGCGGAGGCCGCTGACGCGCCCCTCGTCTTGCAGCACCTCGAGCGTGTCGACGGCCCATTGCCGTGGATCGCACCCCTGCAGGGTCTTGGCCTCAAGCTGTCCATAGTCATCCTTGCGCACCTGGGGCCACTGCGGCCAGCTGTCACCTTCCGCACGTGATGCAGGTGGCTCGGGAAGAAACTCCAGCTGCGTCACGCTTGCGGCTCCCTGCCTCAGTGCCGTCGCAACGCAGTCGGTGCCCGTGTCTCCTCCGCCAATCACTACCACGTCGCAGCCAGCAGCGCTGACCTGCGGTTCGTTGCCATACATGAGCGCCTTGGTCGCGGCGGTGAGGTAGTCCACAGCCAGGACGACGCCGTCCGCGTCCGAGCCTGGAACGGCAATGGTGCGAGCCTTGCGCGCTCCGGTGGCGATGACCACGGCATCGTGTGACGTGGCAAGCTGCGTTGCGGTGGCCGGTTCGGTCGCGTCGGTATCGCAGAGTATGCTGATGCCAGAGGATGCCATGAGCGACGTGCGCCGTTCCACCACCTCCTTGGGCAGCTTCATGTTGGGGATGCCGTACATGAGGAGGCCGCCCGCTCGGTCATCACGTTCTACCAACGTCACCCGGGCACCGCGTCTCGCAAGCTCCCAAGCGCTGGCAAGGCCGGCCGGCCCAGACCCGATGACGGCCACCTTCGGAGCGCCTTCCGGTGATGCCTCAAGGTCGAGCGTGCCGAGGCCGTGCGTCCACGCATGGTCGGAGATGGCGCGCTCGTTATCCTTGATAGTGGTCGCTCCGTCGTGGAGACCTAGGTTGCATGCCGCTTCGCAGAGCGCAGGGCATACCCGGCCCGTAAACTCGGGGAAGGGGTTGGTGAGTGCGAGTCGCTCCGCAGCCTCGTCCCACAGCCCTCGGAAGACGAGGTCGTTCCATTCGGGTATGAGGTTGTGCAGCGGGCAGCCCGAGGGTCGGGCGCTGCCAAAGCGCGCTCCTACCTGGCAGAAGGCGACACCGCAGTACATGCAGCGGCTTGCCTGAATCTGCTGCACCTCCGCGGCAAGTGGCAGCGCCAGCTCGCCATAGTCATGCACGGCCTCGCGAGACTCGCGCATGGCGTGTTCTTGCCGGCTGATCGTGAGGTATGCTCCTGGCTTTCCCATGGTCCTAAGCCTCCTTCCTGAGCGACTCGAAGGCGAGCTCTATGGCCTCTTCCCGGCTCACGCCGCTCGCCTGTTCAAGGTCGGCGCGATCCATGATCTGCTGGTACTCGTGGGGAACCACCTTCAGGAAGTGCCTGCGCGCGTCGGCAAACTGGTAGAGCAGCTTGATGCCGCGCGGACTCGCCGTCCGCTCCACGTGTTCCTCTATGAGCTTTCTGACCTGCTCGAGCTCGGCGTCGGTGGGGCGGGTGATCTCGACCATGTCCTTGTTGCAGCGCGCCTCAAACGTGCGCAGCTCGTCGTAGACATAGGCTGTGCCTCCGCTCATTCCTGCGGCAAAGTTCTGGCCCACCTCGCCCAAGACGAGGACGGTGCCTCCGGTCATGTATTCGCACCCGTGGTTGCCCACGCCTTCCACTACGAGCGTCGCGCCGGAGTTGCGCACGCCAAAGCGCTGGCCGGCCAGGCCGTTCACAAAGCCCTTTCCGCTCGTCGCCCCATAGAAGGCGACGTTGCCCACGCTGACATTCTCGTCAAACTTGTAGGACGCGCCTGAGCGGGGACGCACCGAGACGATGCCGCCCGAGAGGCCCTTGCCCACATAGTCGTTGGCGTCGCCTTCGATATTGAGCGTGATGCCCCGCGGAAGGAACGCCGCGAAGCTCTGTCCGCCCGAGCCCTCGCAATCGATGGTGACGGCACCCTCGGGCAGTCCCTCGGGGTGGGCCTTGGTCACTGCTGCTCCCAGCATGGTGCCCACGCAGCGGTTGACGTTGTCGATGTCCGCGTGGAAACGCACGGGGACCAGGTGCTCGCGGGCACTCGTGGTGTACGGGACGAAGAGCGTGGCGTCCAGCGTCTGGTCAAGGTGCAGGTCCGCGGCCATCTCGGGGTAGAAACGCACGCCATCAGCACCCGGTATGGGCTCTGCGAGCTGGGGCGTCGCCTGATAGAGGAGGGCGGAGAGGTCACAGGAGTTGGCCTTTTGGTGACCGTCGATCGTGCGTTGTCGCAGGCATTCGGGATGGCCCACCATCTCGTCGATCGTGCGGAAGCCCAAGCGCGCCATGTGCTCGCGCAGGCTCTGCGCTACGAAGGTCATGAAGTTGACCACGTGTTCGGGCTTGCCGGCAAAGCGCCTACGCAGGCACTCGTCCTGGGTGCAGATGCCCACGGGACACGTGTCCTGGTGGCAGTCGCGCTGCATGAGGCAACCCATGGCCACCAGCGGCATGGTGGCGAACCCAAACTCCTCGGCACCCAGCAGGGCCGCGATGGCCACGTCCCGTCCGTCCATGAGCTTGCCGTCGGTTTCGAGCGTCACACGCGAGCGCAAGCCGTTCATGAGGAGCGTCTGCTGCGCCTCGGCCAGGCCCAGCTCCCAGGGAAGGCCCGCATGGTAGACGGAGTCGCGCGGAGCGGCACCGGTTCCGCCGTTGGAACCAGAGATCAAGATCTTTGCCGCCCCGCCTTTGGCGACACCGGTGGCGATGGTTCCCACGCCTGCCTCGCTCACCAGCTTGACGCTGATGCGCGCCTGGGGGTTGGCGCACTTCAGGTCAAAGATGAGCTCGGCAAGGTCCTCAATGGAGTAGATGTCGTGGTGGGGTGGGGGAGAGATGAGCCCCACGCCAGGCGTGGAGTGGCGGATTCGCGCGACCCACGGCCACACCTTCCGGCCGGGGAGGTGGCCACCCTCGCCGGGCTTGGCGCCTTGTGCCATCTTGATCTGGATCTCGGTCGCGCTGCCCAGGTAGCGGCTCGTCACACCAAAGCGCCCCGACGCCACCTGCTTGATGGCAGAGTTCACGGAGTCGCCGGACGTCAGGGGCGTCTCGCGGGCAGGATCCTCTCCGCCCTCTCCCGTGTTGGAGCGGCCTTTCAGGCGGTTCATGGCAATGGCGAGGCATTCGTGCGCCTCTTGGCTGATGGAACCAAAGCTCATCGCGCCTGTGTTGAAGCGCCGAACGATGGAGGAGACGGACTCCACCTCGTCGAGTGGGATAGGGCCGGTTGCCAAGGGGACCAGCTCGAGCAGGTCACGGAGCTGAACGGTCTTGCCGGGGCGATGCACCTCGGCGCAGTATTCGCCAAAGAGGGCGTAGTCGTTCTCACGGCAGGCGCGCTGCAGGAGGTAGATGGCCTGGGGCGTGATGAGGTGCTCCTCGCCTGTGGGGCGCCACTTGGTGATACCCGAGCTTGGAAGCTGCCACATAGTGGACAGCCCGCGGACATGGGCCTGACGGTATCGCTCGTCAGCCTCGCGTTGAATTCCCTGCAGATCGATGCCGCCAATGCGGCTGGTGGTGCCGGCAAAGCAGCGGTGCACCACCGAGTCGGCAAGCCCCAAGACCTCAAAGATCTGGGCCGAGTGGTAGCCCTGCATGGTGGAGATGCCCATCTTGCTCATGATGGAGACGATGCCCGCGGTCACGGCGTGGTCGTAGTTGGCCTTCGCCTCGCTGGGACCAAGCTCAAGCGCGCCGTTGGCCGAGAGCGCGTCGATGCATGCGTGAGCGAGGTACGGATGGATACCGCTCGCCGAGTAGCCTACCAGCGCGGCAAAGTCGTGCGGCGAAATGGCATCACCCGTCTCGACGATGAGGTCCGTGCGCATGCGCACTCCTGCCCTGATGAGGTGGTTGTGCACGCTGCCCAGAGCAAGCAGAGACGGGATGGGAACCTCGCCCGGGTGCGCGCGGTCAGAGATGATGACGATGTTGGAGCCTTCTCGCACCGCCTGCTCAACGGCCTTGTCGAGCGCGTCGAGCGCCAGCTCAAGCGCGTCGATGGCGCCTCCCGCAGGATAGGTGGCAGTGAACGTGGCAACGCGGAACCCGACACGGTCAATACCGCGGATACGCTCGAAGTCCTCGTCTGACAGGATGAGTCCCGAAAGGCGGATAAGGCGGCAGGTGTCGCGGCAATCCTCCAGCAGGTTGCCGTGGTTGCCCAGGTAGAGCACTCCTGAGGTCACCAAGCTCTCGCGCAGGGCGTCGATGGGCGGGTTGGTCACTTGCGCAAAGAGCTCGTTGAAGTAGTCAAAGAACGAGCGGCAACGACGCGAGAGGATGGCGGGCGGAACGTCGGTGCCCATGGAGGTGAGCGGCGCCGCATCCGTCTGCGCCATGGGTCTCACGACCTCCTCGATGTCATCAAAGTGATAGCCGTGGCAGGCAAGGCGAGAGGCCAACGGCTCCTCATCGTCTGACGCCTTGTTTGCGGGGCCATGCAGAGGCAGATCAGACACCTCGACCGTCTCGGTGTCCAGCCAGGTACGGAAAGGCTTCTGTGCGGCATAGCCGTCGCGCAGCTCGTCGTTCCAGATGACGCGTCCCTGACGTGGGTCGACTACCAGCATCTCTCCTGGGCCGAGGCACCCGGCCTGGAGGATGATGGCAGGGTCGACGTCGATGGCGCCCACCTCGCTTGCGAGGATGAGACGGTCGTCGCGCGTCACGTAATAGCGGGCGGGTCGCAGGCCGTTTCGGTCAAGTGCGGCGCCCATGCGCACGCCGTCAGAGAAGGCAATGGCCGCCGGGCCGTCCCACGGCTCCATCAGCATGGACTGGTAGGCGTCATAGCTGCGTCGTGCATCAGAGAGCTGGTCATTGCGTTCCCAGGGCTCAGGAATCATGAGGGTGACGGACCGGGCGAGGTCTCGCCCGTTCATCACCAGGAATTCAAGCACGTTGTCCAGGATGGCCGAGTCTGAGCCCTCTCGGTTGATGACGGGAAGTACCTTGCGGATGTCTGACCCGAAGATGGGCGAGTAAAGGTGCGGCTCGCGCGCACGAAGCCAGTTGACGTTGCCGCGCAGGGTGTTGATCTCCCTGTTGTGGATGATGAGGCGGTTGGGATGCGCGCGCTCCCAGCTGGGCGTGGTGTTGGTTGAGTAGCGCGAGTGCACGAGGGCGAGGGCG
>JAFUBJ010000245.1 GCA_017460265.1 Atopobiaceae bacterium
CTCCCTTTTGAGTCAGTCCCCGGGCTGACTCAAAAGGGAGTATCCCTTTCGAGTCACGCTGCTTATAAGAAGGAGCAAAGGCCATGGCCGAGCAGACCCCAGCAACCGACGAGCGCGCCGTCCGCCGCGCGCGCAGGCAGGCGCTTATAGACGCAGGAATCAACCCGTATCCCATCAAGTCCGAGGTCACGGCCCACGCCGCCGAGCTGGAGGAGCGCTACGCGGGCCTTGAGGCGGGGGAGGATACCGCCGACGTCTATTCCCTTGCGGGCCGTATCCGGGCGCTGCGCAACCAGGGCAAGGTTGCCTTCATCGTGCTGGAGGACTGCACGGGCCAGCTGCAGCTCTTCTGCCGCATCAACAACCTCTCCGAGGCCGACTGGGCACTTCTGGGCCAGCTCGACCTGGGCGACATCATCGGCGCCACGGGACCCGTCATCCGCACGCGCCGCGGCCAGCTCTCGCTGGCTCCCACCAGCCTGACGCTGCTCACCAAGTCGGTGCGCCCCCTGCCCGAGAAGTTCCACGGCCTTACCGACAAGGAGGTCCGTTATCGCCAGCGTTACGTGGACCTCATCATGAATCCCGAGGTCAAGCAGACCTTCGTCAATCGCTCGCGCATCATCAGCTCCATCCGCCGCTTCATGGAGGACGAGGGCTACCTTGAGGTGGAGACCCCCATCCTGCAGGAGACGCTGGGCGGCGCCAACGCCAAGCCCTTCACTACGCACTTCAACGTGCTCGACCAGGACTGCTACCTGCGCATTGCCACCGAGCTGCACCTGAAGCGCTGCGTGGTGGGCGGCATGGACCGCGTGTTTGAGATCGGCCGTCAGTTCCGCAACGAAGGCATGGACCTCACCCACAACCCCGAGTTCACCTCCATGGAGGCGTACTGCGCCTACTCTGACCTTGACGGCATGAAGACGCTCAGCGAGAAGCTCTTCCAGAGCTGCGCCGCCGCGGTGGGCAAGGGCAACGTCATTGACTACCAGGGCGCCAAGATCGACCTGTCCAGCCCGTGGCGCTCGGCCACCGTGGCCGAGATCGCCAGCGAGTGCGTGGGCGAGCACATCGACCTCGACACTCCTGTCGAGCGCCTGCGCGAGCTCTGCACCGCCAACGGCATCGAGTGGGCCGAGGACTGGGGAGCTGGCAAGCTGGTCTTCGAGCTGTACGACGAGCTGGGCGAGAAGAGCATCGTCAACCCCACCTTTGTGTGCGACTACCCCGTGGAGGTCTCGCCGCTCACCAAGCGCAAGGATGATGACCCGCGTCTGACCGACCGCTTTGAGCTCATCATTGCCGGCCACGAGTACGCCAACGCCTATTCCGAGCTCAACGACCCCGTTGACCAGGAGGAGCGCTTTGCCGCGCAGGTGGCTGCCAAGGCCGCAGGTGACGAGGAGGCCATGGAGTACGACGCCGACTTCGTGCGTGCGCTTGAGTACGGCATGCCCCCGGCGGGCGGCATCGGCTACGGTATCGACCGCATGATCATGCTCTTCTGTGACGAGGCCTCCATCCGCGACGTGCTGCTGTTCCCGCACATGCGTCCCGAGAAGCGCGAGGCAGCCAAGCCAGCTGCCGACGGCCGCCTGGATAGTGGCCTGACCCGCGAGGCTGCGCTTGAGCTGCTCAAGAAGTACAACGAGGACCCGTTCCACGTGGCTCATGGGCTGACGCTCGAGGGCCTCATGCGCTACTACGCCGAGCGCGAGGACCCAAAGAACGTGGAGTTCTGGGGCCAGGTGGGCCTGCTGCACGATCTTGACTGGGAGAAGTGGCAAGACGCCGTGCAGCACACGGTTAAGGCGGGCGAGCTTCTGGCCGAGGCGGGCGCCAACCCCGCGCTGGCCCACTCCATCCAGACGCACAACTGCGAGAACAACCCTGAGCTGCTCAAGCCCGAGCACATCATGGAGAAGTGGCTCTACGCCACCGACGAGCTCTCCGGCCTCATTCAGGCGGTGGCCAAGATGCGCCCCTCCAAGAGCGTGACCGACATGGAGGTCAAGTCGCTCAAGAAGAAGTTCAAGACCAAGAGCTTCGCTGCCGGCTGCAACCGTGACATTATCCGTCAGGGCGCCGAGATGCTGGGCATGGAGCTTGACGAGCTCTTTGCGAGCGTGCTCGAGGCCATGAAGGCCATAGCTCCCGTGGGCGACATCTACGCGCAGCCCGCAGAGCCTGCGGCCGATGCTGCCGAGGAGCAGGTGCCGGAGATCCCGCAGGAGGGCATCTACATCGAGCCGCTCTTTGCCGAGGAGGTGGACTTTGGCACGTTCAGCAAATCCGACTTCCGCGTGGTGAAGGTCAAGGAGTGCACGGAGGTCCCCAAGAGCAAGAAGCTGCTGCACTTCGTGCTGGATGACGGTACCGGCACCGACCGCGTGATCCTTTCTGGCATCAAGGAGTACTACCAGCCCGAGGAGCTTGTGGGCAAGACGCTCGTGGCCATCCTCAATCTGCCGCCGCGCAAGATGATGGGCATCGACAGCTGCGGCATGCTCATCTCCGCGCTGCATACCGAGGACGGCAAGGAAGCCCTGCACTTGCTGATGGTGGACGACGCCATCCCCGCCGGAGCCAAGCTGTACTAACTACAGGCGGTTAACGACCGCGGTGAACAGGGGACGGGGTAATGTTCACGCCGCCTAATTGCTCACAAGGCGTGAACAGTAACCCGTCCCCTGTTCACCGGGGCGGGGCGGTAAAGCC
>JAFUBJ010000246.1 GCA_017460265.1 Atopobiaceae bacterium
CATGAGGAGTGTGTACGATGAAGCACCCAGCACGCATCCGCATCATCGCGGCAGCCCTGTCACTGCTCGTATGCCTGCCTGCCGTCGCGCCCGTCAGGGCATACGCGGAAGACAAAGAGGCCGAAGTGACGGTGGACAACCACACCTATTACGCTGACCGCGTCGTCAGCGACCTCAAGATTGACGAGGTCGACGCGCCCAAGGCCGGCGAGAAGCTTGGCGACAAGGCCACCGTGCGCGCTGCTGAGGGCGACTCATGGGACGTCCCCGTGCTGTGGGTGAGAGACGACCTTTCGCTTGCGACCGAGGCCGAGGAGGGTCGGGACTACCTGCCCGTCATCGCCTTCTTCGTGCCGCAGGACAAGACGGTTGACGGGGGTAGCTACGTCGTCACGCTCTCCGAGTCGCTCACGAAGCTCTTTGGCGGCAACGACATCATCTCCATCTATGACTCCTCCACCGACGTCACCTACATCCTGCCCGCGCGGTTGAGGGACCTCTTTGTCCATGCGAGGCAGGAGGAAAACGCCACGCCGACGCCTCAACCTTCGCCCGCTCCCGCTCCCGTTCCCGCGGCGGAGGACCAGGGCCAGGCCATGGGCGGCGTCACCTGGGTCGACATCTACTGCGCCCAGACTGCTCGCGACGCCTTTACCGACGATGACCTCGAGTTCCTCCTCGACCTCATCATCAACAAGCTGCAGCCGCAGGCCGTCGAGCTCCTCCTCGACAGTTTCCCGGCGTTTCGCGCCGCCGCTGACAATGGCGAGATCGGCAGGGAGATCGGCCTGTACGTCTACTACCGCAAGGGAGACATGGACGGGATTCCCGAGCATCAGGACACGCTCGAGAAGGCCCTCGCCTACGTGAGCGGCGACGTCGTCAAGCGTGACGACGGATCCTACAAGTACTGCTACATGGTCGGCATCGACGCCTCGAGCTTGGCGGAGCTTGACGAGAACGGTGACCCCGCACTCAACCCCAAGACGGGCAAGCTCGTCCTCGTCCGAGACGGGCGCAGCATGCGGACCTTCGAGAACACGATGGTGCACGAGCACTTCCACGCCATCATGGACGACTACAACCGCACGGGCATGATGGGTGGCACTGACCCCTTAGACGTCGTGACCGACGAGAACGGACGCTTCCCCACTGACGCGGCCTACCAGCGCTGGGTCGACACCCGCTTCCCGCACTGGTTCATCGAGGGCACGGCGTCCGCCGTGGAGAACGACTACCAGTTCCGCTACGACGTCTTCAAGGAGCTGCGCGCCAACAGCAAAGTAGAGGGTGGCTACCAGAGCAACTATACAGACATAAACATCATCGAAAACTACCTCAATGGCCAGTTCAGGGGCAAGGACGCCTACTTCGACATCTCGTACAGCAGGGGCTTCGACGCCGAGGGCAACAGGGTCACGACCGACCAGAACCGCTATGTCACAGGCTATCTCGCCAGCCTCTACCTGAGCGACCTCGCAGCCCGTAAGAACGGCGGCACGTCCATCGAGCAGGGCACTGACGAGCAGGGCGAGGACTACACCATCATCTATGCCGAAAAGCTCCGCGGTGGTCTCAACACCATCCTCGAGCGCATGCACGACGGAGACACGCTCGACCAGGTCATCTATGACCTCGCCCCCACAATGAATGGTGAGAAGGTCTACAAGGACACCGCCGACTTCGAGAACAAGTTCGTCAAGGGCGTGCCCGACGAGAAGCAGGCGTACTATGGAGATCCCGACTCGCTCAGTTTCGTAAACACCTTCCTCAACTACATGCTGGCCCTCGAGGCACAGGAGAGCCGACAGTTCACCCCCAACGGATCCATCCTCTTCAGCTTTGGCCAGGACTACCTGACGCCGCTCGACAACGAGAAGGAGGCCACATCCGAGTTTCTTCGGTTCGTGGAGTCTAACCAGTACGTTGAGTCGACGGTCCCCAACTCCTCGGCGCTCACAGGCGGCGGCAAGTCGATTACGGGTGCGTTAGCAAAGAAGGCCGCTGCTTCGTCGGCACTCGAGACCGCCTCCGAGCCCGCGGAGACGGTGGAGGCGTCTGTGGTTGTTGACGAGGTTGCCGAGCCCCTCGTAGAGGAAGAGGCGGTCGTTGTCGACGAGACGCCGGACGAGGTAGAGGAAGCGCCTGTAGTCGAGGAGGCAGCCACCATCGAGGAGGCCGCTTCCCTTGAGGAGGCCATCCCCGCCGAGACCGTGGCGACAGAGGCTCCCGTGGAGGAAAACCTCAACGAGGAGGCCCCGCACCCCGCC